>JADFYC010000040.1 GCA_015233295.1 Deltaproteobacteria bacterium
AGCTTGTATATTGAGAGCTATTATACTATATAATATCATATAATACAACAAAAAAGCAGGACTAATATGGCATATTTTGGGTACGCACTAAGTTAAGAAAAAACCTCTCGAAGAGTTTTGCAAGAGGATCATAGTTAAATAAAAAAGCATATTTTGAATCCCCATAGCCTGGTAAATTTCTCTTTGCTCTTGGGTTGGGGTCGTGCAGCCCCGAATATGGATGGCCCCACCGTGTTCTTTAGCCAGTGATGTGGTTACGGCCACATGAGTTCTAAGGCGGGACAGGATAGTCTTTAAGTGATGGAGAATGCCCGCTTTGCGGAGATGATAACACTTACAGAGACACCCAATTTTCCAAACTCTTAAGGTTATGGCCCTTCACGAGGCCAAGTACGCTTTAGTCGGATGAACCTTTTTTTATCACGATAACTCTGGGGTGCTGCTCTACGCCCGGCTGAGCGTTTCAAGTTGGTGATCAGAAAGAAGGCGGCTTTGTATTCCACACCGGTGGGAGACCAATCCAGCCAAGTCTAACTGGTTCAACTTTTAAGCCAGGACGCTATGCTGAAATGAATTCGGGTCGATTCTCACGATGCCTTGTCTAGTTTCAGGCTCAGCTCAGCGAGTGACGCCAGCTCCTCCCAAGAGACCGTTTCACCCAAAAGACAAATACTATTTTTGACCCTATTGGAATCGTTATATCCCTTGGCTGCTTCCAATGCCGACTCGACTAACCCCGCTGCTAACCGCATGGGCAATCTTGGGTTAGTTGCCAGCACACCAGCGGATAACGTGATGTCTTCATTACGGCAGCAAAATGCGTCCAGTTTCTTACGCAATGTAACGGCAAATTCAACCACATGATTCCAGGGACCAATCAAAAAGAGATGATCACCTCCCGCATAGATTATGTAGATGTCAGGAAACTCTCTGTCCGCCAGGTGGACTAAATAGTCAGAGAAGAATAAGTTGAGCATCCGCGACATAGTACAAAAGCGGGCTATGGACAGTCTGTTGTTCAGCCCTCGACTAAACAATAGACCCAGGTTGTCGACGTCTGCCTTCAGGAAACCGAGCAAAGGCCAGCCCATCAGTTTGTCACTACCCAAATCCCTGTTAGATTTTGTTGCGATGTCCATGAACGTTTCGACCTGATCCAATTTTGGTTCAGAACATTCTTCATCAGCAAGATTGAATAATCCTTTCCGCCTGTTGTCCAATAGTTCTTTTTGATCTATCTGGGGTAATCTCCTGGCCAGTCTCACCCGATTGAAACCATGGCCGTCGACTAAGGCATCCACATGCCTGACGTCATTGAAGTCTGTCGGCACTTTGTTCTCAAACAGTAAGCCTATATAGCCAAATAATGATATGCCGCCGTGCGATTTGTAAACCAAATAATTTGTTTTGGGGATTCTTGTGCTCAAATGTGTTACTTGTTTGCCGCAATCAGCACACATTTTTACATCCACCTTTTCCATCTGGGCGTATTCTTTTGAGGTGACGGCATCCGCTATATTTATCCCGCATAGGGCACAGTTGCCATCCTCAAACTCATCGTAATTATTCTCAATAATCGGACTATAGCCGGCGAATATTTTGGCCGTTTTCTTGTACTTGGCTGCTTCAAGTTTATCGTTCGCCAGGTCTAGTTTCTCTTGAAATGAATCACAGAAGAAATCCTGCTGACTCAAACGAGCCGACCAGTCTAAGTTTAGTGTTAACATTCCCTTGAACTTCTGACTGAACCAGTCCTGAACTTCATTATCTAATTCATTTAATCCTTCAAGAACATGGTTAATGTGGGGCAGCAACAAGATAAACTTTCCGCCTAGATCCATGATTCTACAGATGGATAGCACGTTGAAGCGTTCTTGGACATTTAATATGACCGAACGCATTACTGCTTGAAGGAAAAAGGACCTGGCCCTTAATAGCTTTGAATTCCCTCTAATGTTTGACCTGCATCTACCAAAAATATAATCCTGAATCCCTGACAGGTCCCCGGTCAACAAAACAAATTTCTTTGTCTCATCGTGAAGGTGAGGAATCCCACCATTGTATAGATGGAACAAAAAAAGGGATTGGGCTATACTCGCAGTACTAGTCGAATGATCAAAAAGCGAGATATCCGGCGATGTGTTTCGGGTAGATGACGGCACACACCAGGTGTATTTTTCCAATAGGGAGACTAACCCATCAAAGAAGAGGGCAAACGGTCTATCATGGTCGAACTCCTTTAGCTCATTACTAAACTTGAGGAAAAGGTCTTTATACTCCTCGGATTCTCCTTCCGGGTATCCTTTACGTGGAAATATTGTCTCGTTGGTGGCCCCCAGCGGGGTAAGATTGTGGAACCAGCTTCCTGATGGCAGAAACTGGTGATTTGCCAACTCTATTGTATCAAATACAGACGCCAACCGGCTCTTTTTGACCCGGTTTTTAGATTCTGATCGAGGATAATCTATTCGTCCCCTGGTAGAGCTAAGTCGATCGGCAAGCATGATTGACACTTCTTCAAGATTATTTTCATCCGGATGGTGATGTGCTGAGGCTATCCTGGCCATTATAGAGCGATGATCTTCTAACTCTTTGGGCAGAGGTAAGTCATTTTCGATAAAATGATACGTATAAAGTGTATGCAAAAAGCGAACCTTTCCCCTTATTACCTTGGTGTATTCACTTTCAAGATGTGTGGCATAAGGACGGCCCACTCGCTGACAGAATTTACCAATGTCATGAAATAGCGCACTAAGGACTAACAATTTCGATCTACTTTCCAAGGTTCCTCCAAAACGGTAGGCATACCATATGGGGCTGGCCCGCGATTATGTCGCGAGGTCAATACCGTCTCCAACCCGATGGACATTGACGGATTCGCGGGGTTTAGGCTGGTCGAGAACTGCCTCGAGGAGTGAGAACCAACCTTTCGGATCGGAGTACCAGCGGCTCACCTCCATGCCCGCGTCACGAATCATTTTTTCTGCGCCATCTCGACTGAATTTGCGGCAAATCTCCGTTAGAATAGTCTCTCCATTCTTAAGCGCAACGGAGATATTTAGGGCTTTGACGTCCACATAAATGTCCCGCCGCGCCCGAAGGTACATTTCAACTCGTTCCTGCTTTTCATTGAAGAATCCAGAATGATCGAAGCCGGCAGGATTGAAGGTCGCCTGCAACCCCCGATTGATGACCAGCAAAATGTTCTTGTTGAATTCGGCAGTCACGTTGCGGGAATCGTTGTATGCCGCCTCGAGGATTTCGACTGGTTTAACCATGTCCAGTCCGAGGATAAAGCGATCACCCGGATTAAGCATGGCGGCCACATCTTGTAGAAAAGACGAGGCCTCCCCCTCGTCCAGGTTACCGATGGTACTGCCAAAAAACAAAACTACCTTGGGCCGATCCGATTTCAGCCTGTGGAGCTCGCGGGTGAAATCCGCCACAATTCCGTTGACCCGCACTTCCGGGTACACGGCCGTCAACTGTGCCGCGGATTCCAGCAAGGCAGGGCCACAAACATCCACCGGAACGTAACGCACGTCGGCCCTCCGCCACGGGCCCAGGGCTTCGAGCAACGTCCGGATTTTCCAGTTGGCGCCGGCGCCCAATTCTACGAGATCGCCTTGTCGGAGTCCCCGCACGATATCCTGGGCATGATTGGAGAGTAGCCGCAGCTCGGTTCTCGTCGGATAATACTCCGGAAGACCACATATCTCTTCAAAGAGTTTCGATCCACGCGCGTCGTAAAAGTACTTGCTCGGTATATATTTCTGATCGGCCGTGAGACCCTTCAGAACATCCTGAGCCATCGTGTTTATGGCCTGTTCTTCAAACCGGTTTCGGGCATAGGATTCGACTAAGGCAGAAGATGCACGCATAACAAATACGTTCCTTTTCTACAGGTACGACCATGAAGCCTGCAATGCACGTTCCGGCGTCTCATCACCGTCGCCTCCAACTAACGACAGGGTACGAAGCGAACGCCCACAGCGGTTTAACGAATCATCTCTCCCAACAAGACCAGCGTACGATCGATCTCTTCTTCAGTATTGCCCAGGCCCAGCGAAAACCTGAGCGCGCAATGGGCTTGCTCGGCAGATAGTCCCATCGCCAGCAAGGCATGGGATGGTTCCGGTGCGCCGGCTCTGCATGCAGATCCCGACGAAAGGGCCACACCGAGGTGATCCAGGGCGAGAACAACCGACTCGCCCCGCATCCCGGGCAAGGTCAGGTTAACGGTGTTCGGGAGTCGTGGCTCCAGCGGTCCGTTGAGTTTGGCGTCTGGAACGATTGACCTGATTCCCGCCTCGAGCCTGTCCCGCAAAGCCCGGATCCGGTCCATGTCCGGGAGCCTTTGGCCGGCCAGTTCAGCCGCCTTGCCCAGCCCGACGATACCCGGCACATTTTCCGTGCCCGCGCGCAGTCCGTGTTCTTGTCTGCCTCCGTGCACCAGTGGATATAACGTCACTCCCTGACCCAGATATAGAGCCCCAACGCCTTTAGGTCCGTGGATTTTGTGGCCCGAAAGGGTGAGAAGGTCCACCTCCCACTCCCGAACGTCTATGGGAATCTTGCCGACCGCCTGCACCGCGTCCGTGTGGAACAGCACTCCCTGCCTATGGGTTACATGCGCAAGCTCGGCTATGGGCTGCAAGGCTCCTGTCTCATTGTTCGCAGCCATGACACTGACCAGGATGGTGTCAGAACTCAACGCGGCCTCCAGGTCGCGGGCGGAGACCACCCCTTCCCGGTTCACGGGGAGCGTAGTGACATTAAACCCCTGTTTTTCCAGCCAGATGCATGCGGACAATACGGCGGGGTGCTCTATGGCGGTCGTGATGATGTGATTGCCAATCCTGCGGAGCGCAAACGCGACTCCTTTAATCGCCAGGTTGTCCGCTTCCGAACCTCCACTCGTGAACACAATTCTTCGCGCCGTACAATTGAGCAATTGGGCTACCTGCCGCCGAGCCGACTCAACTTTGAATCGGGCTTCATTGCCGGGCGCATGAATGCTGGAAGGGTTCCCAAAACACCTTTCAGCGCATTCGGACACGGTTTTTGCGACTTCCGGGTCCATGGGCGTGGTCGCATTGTGGTCCAGATAGATGCGCCGCTGCGCACTGGCCATTAGCGATCCTTTTTTCACCGGCGTCTGCGATTGATTTTTTTCGGAACGACCGTCTATGGCCATTGGCGTAGTTTCGTCAAGCTTGACCACTTCGCACAGCAGAGCTTTATAAACGGGGAACCCGGAGATGGGATCGTACCGCTGCAGATCGGTCAGATCGTTGACATTACTGTCTTGCCATGCTTGCGGCCCTACCGGACCCCCTCCACCCATGCTCGCGTCAATTACACCCGGCATTATGTTATCGGTCACGTACGCCCTGAACCGGACACGGCCTCGGGGACTGATCACCTCGACGAGGTCACTGGTGGCAATGTTGCGGTCCCCGGCGTCCCGGGAGTTCATGGTGACCGTCGGTTCGGGCCGCTCCTTGACCAGATCGGGCACATTGTGGAATTGGGAACGAAAATCGGTGGTGACCCGAGATCCGGAACTAAACACTAGAGGAAACTGTTGGGCCAGGTCCGGCTGGGCCAGGGGGCCTTCTTTCGGCTCAGTATACACCGGAAGCGGGGCGTAGCCGTGTTCCTCGAGGATAGTCGAAGCGATTTCAAATTTCCCGGTCGGGGTCTCGAAGCCTGGCCGGCCATCGGTTCGCAACCGGCCTTTCTCCCACTTCCTATACTCCATCATCACCGTGGGAACCCGCGCCAAACCGCCCGCGGCCCGGACCTGTTCGAGGGTAAACCTCGCAGGCTTCAACGCATACCTCAGAACAGCTTCTTCACTCTGAGGATAGAGATGACCATAACCCAGGCGGTTAGCCAATTCGGTCAGAATGAAAAAGCCATGCCGAGCTTCACCCTCTGGTTTGATGACGCGTTCCCGAATTTTAAAAAGCGGGCCGTAAACCATGTATGATTCAATTTCATAATATGTCGTGGCCGGTAAAACCAGGTCGGCATAGGCCGCGTCGGCCGTAAGAAAACGATCTATACATACCAGGAATTCCAATCCAGTCAGCGTCTTGCGCCAGATATGGGGCTGAGGCCAGGCAGTGATGATGGACCCGCCTTCGATGATGAGCGACTTGATCGGATAAGGCTTCCCGTGCAATACCGCGTCCGGAAGACAAATGGCATGCGATTCGCCACGGTAGGCGCTGTACACGGGGAAGCGATCCCGGCCAAGGGCCTTCCTGACGTCCGGGTTGGGTAGATGTCCCTCCCGATTCATGGGGAATTGGTTCTCTCGCATGGTGAAACAACGCCCCCCGGGAACGTCGAGTTGGCCGGCCAGGGCCCAGAGCGTCATTGCGGCCCGAATGGCCTGCACCCCGCTGTCGCTGTACTCCAACCCGCTGTACATGACCGGAGAAGCTCCCCTGGCCGAGGCCAGGCGTCTGGCCAGCCGCCGGATCGCGTCGGCGGGAACGCGAGTGATCCGCTCCACCACATCCGGGCGAAAGTGCTGACAATACCTGGCGAAGTCGTCAAAGCCATGGGTCCAGTCCTGAACAAAGCGATCATCATAGAGTTCTTCTTCGATGAGAACCTGGCACATGCCGAGCGCCAGGGCCCCGTCTGTGCCCGGCCTGATGGGGATCCACTCGGCATCGGCAGCAATTGCGGTACCGGTACGCCGCGGATCGATGACCACGACCTCAGCGCCTCGCTGCCGGGCCTTCATGACGCGGGCAAAGTCCAGAGGCGGGCAGTCAGTCGCGGGATTTGCGCCCCAAATGACAATGAGATCCGCGTTCTCCAGGTCCGAGAACATATTGATCATCATTCCACCAGCGGTTACGTGCGGAGCGATCATGGCAAAGGAGACGTAGCAGAGGGCGCCCACACCAAGGGTATTCGGCGATCCAAAGGGGAAGAGGACGCTCGACGCGGAAGATACCGCTATCCCTTGAGGCTGAAAAACATCGCACTCGGACTGTTCGAAACTACCTCTTCCCGTATAGATGGCTGCGGCTTCCGGCCCATATGTTTCTTTAATGGAGTTGAGCCTGGCCACGATGATGTCAAAAGCCTCGTCCCACGTAATGCGGGTGAACTCATACCTCCCCTTTGGGCCCGTCCTGAGCAATGGATGACGTAGCCGATCCGGTGAATAAACTATCTGGGGCGACTGCCGGCCGATCTTGCATATCATCCCGAGTTCGGAGTCTTCATCCGGCTGGACCTGGCCTATCTTCCCCTCGGAATCATAGGTTATCCTGACCCAGCAGCCGGCCGGGCAGATGCCGCACAAGGCCCGGCGCTGTCGTTCAACTCCGGTGTTCTCCGTTGGTTTGGCCACAAGAACCTCAACATCAATCGTTGTCAGGCCGGGTAATCAGGCCAATGTTGTTGAATTAAGCGTGCAACGTTAAGATTTCTCGCTTCGCTCGAAATGACAGTGGGGTGGACCAGAATGACGATGTAAATTTGTCATTCCGAACGAATGTGAGGAATCTTATCACATCCGAAGATAGTCAGGCCGCACTCTTAATTCAACAGAATTGGGTAGAGATCCTTACGCTCTTGGAGAACCCTCGCGTTGCGCCTTGCTTAAAGGGAAGGTTAAAGGAAAGGGTTGATGTGGTATAAACAGAATATAAAGTCAATAAGTAGCTCCCTTGAAAACAGCGATACAGCCTTTTTTTGGGCCATGGTGGTGATCACCCTCTATGCGTTCACACTGAGGATATTAGGAGTTACTGATGGACTTCCCTATCTGTATTGGCGCCATTGGGATGAACCCCAGATCGCCAGCGCCGCTTTAAGGATTCTGAAGACCGGCGACCTTAACCCACATTTTTTTAACTATCCATCATTTATGATCTATGCATGTCTGCTGGTTGATGTTCTTCATTACTATTTTCTGATGGGCAAGGAGGGAATAGACGGCCTGTACATCGGGTTACGGAGCATTGATGAGATACTTATTAATATCGACACTGGATGGAACTGGACCATATCCCATCCGTCATTCTATCTGTGGAATAGGGCGCTGACAGTTCTCATGGGAACAATAAGTGTCCCTGTCGTCGGCCTGATCGCATTGAAGGCATATGGAAAATGGGTCGCGATACTTGCGTCATTAATCCTGTCGGGGTTGGCTTTCCATATTTACCATTCAATTCGGATCACTACCGACCTCCCTTTTTCTTTCTTTGTGTTACTTGTGGTGCTCTTTTCTCTCCGTTTTCATTACACTCAGGAATTAAAATATCTAATTCTTGCCTTGGTATGCGTGGGTCTGGCGACAGCGACTAAATACAACGCTGTAATATCAATAATCGTACCGACTCTCGCCTTCATCATTAATGTGCGAAAAATCAGCTTCAGCAGGCTGTTGGGGATGTTGTCCCTATTCCTGGTTCCGCCAATGGTGTTCCTGTGTATTAATCCTTATGCGGTACTCGACTTAAGAGCCTTCTTACTGCAATCCGGGTATGAAGTGCGCCACTACATGGTGGCCGGGCATGGGGCCAACACCGTCGAGCCGGGCATGAACCACTTTATGCTGCCGATGAATCGGATAGCCTCCCAGATTGATTCGTTCCATTATTACTGCTTCGTGGGAATACTTGTAGCCATTTGGCGAAATGGGTATTCAGCCATTATTATACTATTATTTCCTGTTGTGTACTTAACTTTCATATCTCAATCGCGTGTAGGATTTCATAGGAATTTTCTAGTAATATACCCATTTTGTGCTATATTCGCCGCTGTGGGGATACATTTTGTCCTTTTGCTTTTTCGAAAATTAGTCTTTTATTTGAAAATTAAAAAGCGCTTGGTCAGGAATCTGATATACTCCTTGCCTATAATAATGTTGGCCGGTTACTTTGGGTTTCTCTGGTACTCTCGCCTCTGCGATGCCCTTTATTCGGGGCGGCCTTTTGATAACCGGACCTTGGCTGTAGAATATATTAATAAAAAAACAAAGAATTGGTCTGGGAAGCGCATTGGAATTGCCGCAGAATTGATGATCCACCAAATTGATTTAAGTAAACTTAAAGTTCCCTACGAAATCTTCAACCATAAAGATATACAACAGGCCCTTGACCGGTTTGATTTTGTCTTAGTCGGAGAATACGCTGACTCACATAAGGGCTTGCCTGATGCTCCGAACAAAACTGAAGAGGCTAACCTATTGAACGCCATGACTCCGAAAGAGCCTAGTGATAAAGTAATTTCCGGGAACCAGGCTTCTCTCACATGCTGTCCTATTGATTCCCCAAAAATAATCGTGATCAAAGGTCGGCGCAAATAAGGTAGCCGAATCCAGCCACGTGGCCATCACTTTCACCGAAAACATCTATACCGTCCAACAATACGAAGAATTTCAACCCATGCCACCCCTCAGCCCTTCGTCTGGCAGCTCGGCGTTTCCCTTGAAAAAATTAGGTCCCGGAATTAATCATGTCCTGGAGTTCGGTGTAATGTCGGGAATTGGGATCGGTCTCCTTGATGACCGCCAGGTATTTTTGAGCTCCTTCCTTATCGCCGTTTTTCAGGCTGATTTTACCGGCCAGAAAAAAGTGCTCTATGGCTGCGAAGGAGTCACCGCTTTTGCGGTAGCACATACCCAGGTTATAGTGCGCCTTGAGGAATTCCGGCTGGGCTACAATGGCTGCCTTATAGGATTCAATGGCCTGGTCCAGGACTCCGGTTTGCATATAAATGTTGCCCAGGTTGATCAAGGCGGCCGGTGAATCCCGTTTGATCTCTAAAACCTTCCTAAAAGATGAGGCCGCCTTTTGATACTGCTGCATCAGCAAATAGGTGGTTCCCATGTTTTGATAAGCCCGCCAGAAACTCGGTTTGTATTTGACTGCCTCCTCATACTCCTCAATGGCTTTTTGAAGTTCCCCACGGCCTCCGAAGGCCACGCCTAACTCAAAGTGAGCTTCGGGATAATCCGGTTTGAATTTGAAGACCCGCTGCATGTATTCGACGCCCTTGTCAAAGGAATCCTTTTCGGAAAAGCAGATAATAGATAGATTATAGTAGGCCAGGGAGAAATTGGGTTTATATTTGATGGCGGCCTCGAACTGCTCTTTGGCCGGTTTACCCAAATTATTTTGCGCATAGAGACAACCCAAAGCGAAGTGGGCCTCAGCCAGGTCCGGTTTTATAGAGATGGCCTTTTTATATGCGGCTTCCTCTCGATCCGGGATTCCCTTAACACCATAGATTAGTCCCATAATCAGATGACGGCGGGCCGGGGAATCGTCGGCAGCGGCGGCGGGAACCGTTAAACCGGCCAAAAGAGCTGCCCAACAGATCAACATGATGTGATGTTTTGTGGTTATTCGGAGAGAGCTCATTTTTGCCGGCTTTCCAGTTCTGTCAAGAGGACTTTCAATTTGTTATTTCCAGGATCGTTTTCCATGGCCCTTCGTAAATATTCCACTGCCCTCTGATGATCGCGGAGGAGGTAGTAATTGATTCCCAGATTTGTCTCCAACCACGCCGCCTGAGCTGAGTCTTTGGGTTTCAATTGCAGCAATTCTGTGTTTGATTGCTTGTAGTTATTCATCAAGAAATAAATCTCGGCCAATTGCATATGAGCTTCAAAAAAGTCATGCCGAAAAGAGATGGACTTCTGTAAGGCACTTATAGCCTTAGGGAAATTATTTGCCCCTGTTGCCGCCCGGCCTAATTCATAATACAAGTTTGGGTCGTTGGGGTCCTTCTGTAGCATGGACTCCAGGGTATTTACGACTTCTTGATAGCGGTTGGTTCGTTTGACCGGGTCCAGAGTCAGGGCTTGGCTAATGGTGGCGCCAATTATCGTTTTAGCATGATCCAAGGCATACTTATCTTTGTCTTGGGGATGGCCGGCGAACCACTGCTGAAATTTTTCTTGGGCCCCGGTAAAATCTTCGGCCTTTAGAGCAGCTATAGCAGAGTCCGGCCTAACGGTGTCTATCTTGGCCGAAGGTGCCTTCGGTTTCTGAGTTCCCGACTTAGCCGTGGAGGCGGCCGGCCGGGGCACCGCCTTTTGCTCTCTGGTCGGCGTCGGTCCTTTGCTAATGGGGCCGAACAGGTAGGCGACGGCCAGGATAACCAGGACCCCCATCAACACCAGAACCCTTCGGCTTACCGGCAGCTTATCCCCACTACTTTGCTCTGTTACAATCACCACTCGAGTGGTGGCCATCTCCGGGTTGCCGGCTTCAGTCTGGAGCGCCTGGTGAGCGATCGTTTTATTCATCTTCGGAGCAACGAACTTTTCGTATTTTGAAACCGTTTCCAGTTCCGCTCGAATGGCGTTTTCTTCCTGCTCGATCTCCGCGCCGTACATTTCATGAATATATTCCCGCAGGGTCAAGGTAGAAGGCGGGGTGGCCTGTTGAGCGGAAAAAAGATAAGCCTCAATCGTTTTTTGCATGGCCTCGGCGTTTTGAAAACGTTCTTCTCGATCTCGGGCCAGGGCCTTAAAAATGATGGCTTCCAGCGTCTGGTCTATTTCTCGGTTCAATCTTGAGGGAGGATAGACGGCACACTTACGAACCTTTTCCAGGACTTCGACCTCTGAGCCACCATAGAACAATCTCCTCTGGGTTAAGAGTTCGTACATCACGGTTCCCAGAGAGAAGATGTCGGACCGATGATCCAACGGTTTGCCCAAGGCCTGCTCCGGAGACATATAGGCCAGCTTTCCTTTAATCAACCCCGCCTGAGTTTGATTGCTTCTTGAGGCCGCTTTGGCGATGCCGAAGTCCACCAGTTTGACATCTCCCTCGTTGGATATCAGAACGTTCTGAGGGCTGATGTCCCGGTGGACGATGTTTAATGGTTCGTTCTGACGGTCTTTCTTAAAATGAGCATACTGCAGGGCGCGGCAGACCTGGCTTATGATGAACAGGATATTGGACTTGCCCAGACTAGTTTTGTTTTGGATGCCGGTCTTGACAATACTCCAAAGATCATGTCCAAGGATAAATTCCATGGCAATGAAATAGGTCCCAGCCACCTTGCCCATGTCATAAATCTGCACAATATTCTGGTGGTTGAGTTGAGCTGCCAGTTTGGCCTCGTCGATGAACATGGTGATGAATTCCTGATCCTGGCAGAATTGGGGCAAGATTCGTTTTACGGCCAGGATCTTCTCGAACCCTTCCAGGCTGATTTTGCGGGCGCGGTAGAGTTCGGCCATGCCACCGGTGGCAATTTTTTTGGTCAGGTAATATTCCCCGTACGTTTGAATTTCTGCCATAATGACGAAGCCATAGATCCATTAAAAAATTTTATTAGTGAAGACCGGCACCGTTGGCGAGGTACCGATAGGTAATCTGCCGGACCGGAAGAATCTATTTCTCCGGAACATTCCAACTTAAGATTAAATTATTATGACACGATTGTCAAAAAAAAGCTAACACAAGACCACAAAAATCGTGGCTTAAGTCCAAAAAAAGGATTGACCGGATAAATATGGCCGCAGGCCTGCGCCCAGGTCCGCAGAAAAGGCTCTGGGTTAATTTTTTTCTTATTGATTTTCTTAGTTAAATATGCTTATTTTAAATGGTCTGGAAATTAACCATAGTTTGGCCTGGGATACTCGGCCTTCAATGTTAAATAACAATAATTAAATTAATTGATTATCCTGACCACAGACATCCCGGCGATCTGACGTGGTCAGTCCCGACTCTATCATCGAACAAACAGCGAAACAGCATTTGGGAGAAAGCATGTTTCAACGACGTATCATTTGGCTGATCATCCTTATTGTGGGGCCCGGTATCTGGCTCAGCTCCGCCTTGACCGGAGCCGCGACAGAGGTCAAAACGGAACCAGACCCGGCCGGTAAGCCGGTGCTCCAGGAGATCATCCCCTGGAGTCAGAAAAACGTGTTCGAATTGCGAATGATTTTTAGCAGCAATTATGCGCCGAAAGTGTCGCCACTCCAAAATCCGACGCGGATAATTATCGAATTACCCATTCAGATTAAAGCTACTCCGCCAAAGCCCCAGCAATATCCCCAATCCCATGTGGTCTCTACTTTTCGGACGGAACCGCAGCCTGATCAGGGCGGGATCCGGGTGGAATTGGGCCTGAAGCAGGGAGCGGCCGCAGTGGTCAAACAAGATACATACCACGACTTGCCCAAGCCAGGTCTGGTGACTGTGGTTATTTCTCTCGAAGAGAAAAAAAAAGGACGTTGAATATCAGATCATCACGGGGATAGATTGAAAACATGGATAACATATTGGCAAAACTGGAACAAGCCATTGCCGGACAGCCGAAGATTCTGATAGTCATGCATAATAATCCGGATCCTGACACCATTGCCAGCGCCCAGGGGCTTAAAACGCTGCTCACTACTAAATGGCGCCGGAAAGTAGTTATTGCCTATAGCGGGATTATCGCCCGGCCGGAGAACAAGGCCATGGTCAGGTCGCTAAAGATCGGCCTGGTCAAGCTCAAGACTCTCAATCCGGCGGAATGGCCTTTTGTCGCCGTGGTGGACGGACAGCCCGGGGCCGGGAACATTTCATTACCGGAAGGCGCCACGGTCGGGATTGTCATCGACCATCATGGCCGGAAAAGGACCTGCAAGGGGCTCCCATTCGTGGATATTCGGCCCAAGTACGGCAGCACCTCGACCATCATCACCGAATACTTGATTAAAGCCAAGGTCAAGCCCACCAAGAAGCTGGCCACGGCCCTCTACTACGGAATCAAGACCGACACTCAGAACCTGGGGCGGGATGTCACCGAAGCCGATATCAAATCGTCCATGTTTTTGTATCCCCAACTCTTGTTCAAGACCTTGGCCAAAATAGAGCACCCCACTTTGCCCCGTGGCTTTTTTGTCAGCATGAACCAGGCTATTACCGACATGGTCATATATGGTGACGCAGTGATTTGTGATTTGAGGGACCTGGAATATCCCGACGTGGTATCCGTCACGGCCGATTCATTCCTCCAGATGGAGAACATCCGCTGGACATTTTCCTTTGGCTGCTTTGAGGACCGCCTGTTTCTTTCCATTCGGACCAACCAACGTCGCACCTCGGCCGGAAGGGTGGCCCAGATCATCACGCACCATCAAGGCTCGGCCGGGGGGCACGCAACCATTGCCGGTGGGGCCGTTGATGTTAAGGGAATGACCGACGTCAAACGAGAGGCCCTTAAAGCTAAACTCACCGAACGGTTCTTGCGGGCCATCAAAAGGGAGACCTGTAAGGCGGAACAACTCGTCAAATAAGATGAGGAGTTGCGTGTTCCGGGTTGGGTGTTGCGGGTTGGGTGTTACCAGTTCTGTGCTGAACGCTGTATCTAAACCATAAATCCATCAGAAACAACGAGTTACTCATAAATTAAAACAATAGTCAATCTAAGCCGATGGAGTCATTAACCCGCAACTACGCAACACGCAACATCTTTGTATTAGGAGACCGCCGTGACATACCGGATAGCCACGTTTAACGCCAATTCCATCCGGGCCAGATTGGACATTATCCTGGCCTGGCTGAGCCGACACCGCCCCAACGTCCTGTGCCTTCAGGAAACCAAGGTCCCGGATGAGGATTTCCCCATCAAGCCGATCATCCAGGCCGGTTACCAGGTCGTTTTCAAAGGCCAAAAGAGCTATAATGGAGTGGCTGTCCTGTGTTTGAGCCAACCCGACGAAGTCAGTTGGGGACTCGGCGGAGATGACCGTGAGGCCGATGTCCGTCTACTCTCCGTCCGGGTGGACGGTCTTCGCGTGGTGAACACATATATTCCTCAAGGTCGGGAGGTGGGCACGCCTCATTTTGCCTATAAACTTGATTTTTTTAAGCGATTAGGGGAATACTTTCAGAGCGGGTTCTCGTCCCAAGAACCCCTGATTTGGGCTGGAGACTTAAACGTGGCTCTAACTGACGAGGATGTTTACGATCCCAAACGCCTGTCCGGGCAGGTCTGCTTTCATCCCGACGAGCAGGCGGCCTTGAAGGCAGTGGCCCAGTGGGGCCTGGTGGACGTTTTTCGCCGTCACCACCCGGAGGGCCGGGCTTTTACCTTTTGGGATTATCGGTTACCCAAATCGGTCGACCGGAATCTGGGTTGGCGGATTGATTATATTTGGGTCACCCAGCCCTTGGCCGAACGCTCCACCGACGCCTTTGTGGACTTAGAGCCCCGGCGGATGCCCAAACCATCCGACCACACCTTCCTGGTCGCGGACTTCGAACTATGACCTCAATCTCCGGCTGGGCCAATATAGTCTTGCCCGGGGTGAAAGGTAAGGGGAGAAATTGAATGGGTCTACAAGAGATTTGATAAATTTAAGATGGAACGGGAAAGGGGAGGAGATTAGGGTTTTTTTAGGATATCGTGCTTGCCGATTCTCCTTAGCGTGCATATTTCACCATCAATGCGGTCTGAAAGAGTCGAGCTCTTTTATTAGATCTTCAACATTATCACATTCCTTGTATCGTCCTGCGGCAATATCTAAATCAGCTTCTTTTTCCTTTTCCTGCCACTCCTTAGTCCAAAACCATTTCTGATCTTCCGGCACATTCTTGGGCATATAGTTTACAAAGATAGAGGAATCATCACTATCGGTTCTGGGATACTCCTTCTGATGAAGATATTGGAGCAAGGCTTCTCTCAAAAGCTCGCTCCGGGTGCGGCCCTCCTCTTTGGCCAATTGATCAATTTTTGCCAGGAATTCAGGCCGGACAGAGGTCGTGATTGGTTTGGTCCCTCTCATTTTTATGGCCCTATGAAAAAAGTTAAGATATAGCCCCATTAATGGTAACTATATCATACCCGTAGAAAAATGTCAACGGAAATGGAACCACGTGTCAAGACAGACAAATCGTCAACCAGCAACACGTAACCCGGAACACGCACCCCAATGTCATTAACTTAAGGTCAAGTGGGCTCATGTGTTGGTGGAAGACAAAAAGACTGGCGAGCCTACTTAACCGTTAGTTGTACAAAATAATTTTCTTATTTCTTGGCACACTTTTCTATTGAAAAGCTCACAGA
>JADFYC010000410.1:0-2840 GCA_015233295.1 Deltaproteobacteria bacterium
GGCAAATTTTGACATTGAGATACCGTAATTACCTCGTAGTGATCCTCCCGACATAATCTCGCCGTGACTTAAGTTCTTCTAATATCAATATGTTATTCGTAATATTTTGTTTGGCTCGACATTTGCATATAAAGAAGGCAACTATGAATTCTTCTGCTGGAGGTGATGCCAATGTTGCCCTATATCTTTGAAGCTCATGCGCCTAAAATCCTGAAAAGCCAGGTTATAGCTAATCATCAGTTGTTTGATCATACCCTCTCCGCCGGCCCGCTGTCGAGTCTAAACCTGGAGGAGCTATCCAAGTCCGACCTGATCGCCATGGTCCAGAACATGGCCGTAGAAAATTCTCTGGATGGATTGACCGGTTTATATAATCAGGCCTTCTTTCGCCGCTTTTTAGAGCTTTCGTTTAAGCGGGCCAAACGAGAAAAGGGCCACCTGGCCCTGATGTTCATGGATCTGGATGGATTCAAGGCGGCTAATGATATCTACGGCCACATTCATGGTGACCGGATACTTAAAAAAGTGGCCGAGACGTTGCTAAAGCAAATTCGAGATTACGATATGGTCGCCCGCGTCGGTGGTGATGAGTTCGCCATCTTGTTTGAAGGGTTGGAACCAGAGAAGGCCGCAGTCAGGGCGGCAGATATTTCCACGGCTGTAAATTTGGCTTTGACTGAACTAAAGGGAGGTGTAACCGCCTCCTTTGGTTTGGCTCCATTAAATGGCCAGGCCAGCCCGGAAATATTTTACCACGATGCCGACCAGAGTATGTACCGTCATAAACGGTCCAAAAAGCCTAGAGTTCTCCGCTCGGTCAATGCAGGACTAACTTGCAGTTAATGCAGGCGAAGGCTGGGAAACAACTCGGCCGAACGGTGGTCAAAAAGCCTGATCCAGAGGGCGCCGGAAAAAAAGGACGTGGAGATTTTTAAGGAATATTTGGAATCCTTAGAGGACCTCAGCGTCCTTTTTTTATCTGTGCCCGCTGGATCGGATCTTTAAAATTAATCCTCACGCCAACAAAATTCCGGATCCCTATCGACGAGACACTATTAATAGTGTATAAGCATCTGAAGCAGTGAACCGGCGCCCGCTGAGATATCCCTTAGTTGAGCTCTTACCATTAAAGGAGATGAACAATGGACTTCGACAGACCTCTTCCAGACGACTTAAAGACCGCCGTGGAGTTTCACGGCCATTTGTGTCCCGGTCTGGTCTTGGGTTACATCGCGGCCAAGGAGGCCATGAAAGCCATGGACGTCATCCGGGCCGAAGATGAAGAACTGGTAGCCATTGTGGAGAATGACAGTTGTGCCGCAGATGCAATTCAAGTCATCACCGGCTGTACTTTTGGCAAGGGAAATTTTATCTTTCATGACGTTGGGAAACAGGTTTATACCCTGCTCTCCCGCAAAACCCGTCAGGGTGTTCGTCTAGTTCTCAAACGAGACATCAGAAAACCCAAGAAGCCGGACGGGTCGACCGACCGGCCGGCGTTCATCCACCAGTTGTTGAACGGTCAGATTATAGATTTCTTTAACTCCACCAGGATAGAAACTGAACTCCCCCCTTTGGCCCGAATATTTGACAATGCTGTTTGCGATAATTGTGGCGAAGAGGTTATGCTCCCCCGAGTCAGGGAGAAGAATGGACGAAAATTGTGCTCCCCATGTTTCGATGCCCAGACGTCTCCAGCCTGATAGGACAAAGTCCATCAAGCGCGGAATCAAAGGCCACGTTATTTACTTGACTGAATTTTATATGACTGTATATAATAAAAGTATAATGACCAGGCACTATTTACATCTATACACGCCCCGGAAGGACCTATCACCTATGCAGGCAGCCAGGCAAGAAAGATCGACCAGGTTAGTTGGCTGGAGAAATGGGGATGCTGCCCCGGCTGGTTTAAACAAATCAGCCCGGTATCTCTTGCGGCCGGATCACCCATCCGACCTATTAACTAAGAGCGTCGGCCTCAAGACCAGGCATCTGCTTGGAATTCTGGCTGCAATGATTCTGGGGCTGATTGTCTCTAACCCTCCTGACGCCGTGGCCGCCGCCCCGGTGACGGTTGAAGTCGTCGTAGCCGGATGGGTGGAGATTTCTCCCAATAGGCCGGGCAATGCTCGTGACAGGGCCATAGAGGACGCTCTGCGGCAGGCGGTGGTTCGGGGCGTCTTCGAATCATCGGGCAAAGACGCGGCCAAAATGTCTCAGGTCGCGGCCAAACTAGCCCCGTTTATCAAACAACCATCGCAATTGATTCAGGAATACAAAGTAATTGATGAATCCGGCACCGAGAACGCCCATCTTGTCCTGGTCCAGGCCCGGGTGGATGTATCCAGGTTTGTCACCAAAACCAATGAACCAACCCCTGTAACAGAAGCCGCCGGCCCCGAAAAATCCGGCCGCCCCAAAACGCTCATCCTCGTGGCCCAAACTGTACCGGGGCAGCAAGCACCTCAGGTCTGGTGGCGAGGCAAACCCGGTCAATCCGGCCCGTTGTCTCAAGCACTGGCAAGATCCCTTTCCCAGGCAAACATTTCTATTATTAAGCCGGAATCGATAACAATTAAAGACCGGACGACGCAATGGGACGGAAAACCAATAACGGTAGAAGAGGCTTCCTATTTCGGCAAATTGGCCGGGGCTGACGTGGTCATCTGGGGACAAGTGGAAAATAATCAGCTTCCGCTGCCTCCTGGTGGAAAGCCAATCACCATCAATTCTACTCTGACTGGGTCTCTCCTGGATTTGAAGACAGGCCGGAACCTGGGTCGCGTTACCCGAGAAGTCTCCGTTTCGGCCAATACGTCTGATCAAGCCGGGAAGGA
>JADFYC010000410.1:2988-3368 GCA_015233295.1 Deltaproteobacteria bacterium
CCCAACTCGAAGGGGCCGTCAAAAAAAATGTCCCGGAGATCAAGGGCATTCTCCAACGCCGGGTAAGCTCCGGCACCCTGACCATGGAACTGAACTATTCCGGCTCTGCTCAGGAGTTGGCGGAGGCCCTATCGAAGAAAGATTTCGGGGTCTTTAAACTGGTCAACCCACAAGTGACGGGCGAAAACCTGACCATGGACTTAAGTTCCACAGATACACAACCAGCGCCGCAGGATGGAACTTCGGCGCCGTCACAGGGCGGAGTCAGGCCTCCCTCGCCGAGCATCGTGCCCCCGGCCGCCTCCCCAAAAGGGCAATAGATGAGAAACGACCATAGCGATACGACAATCACTTTATGAATATACCCAACATCATCTCCT
>JADFYC010000411.1 GCA_015233295.1 Deltaproteobacteria bacterium
AAATTTGCCTCTATTTTAACAGTTTTGTCTTACCCAATAATATTGGCTTATATCGCATTTTTTGCTAGTATAATTCCTTCCACATGTGTGGTCGCTCCAATTGCTACAACACTTCCCGCAACCTGCCAGAAGACGTTTTGAGCCTGTGCGCCGCCATTTAAGATGACCTTCGAGGCATTGACCACGGTGAGATTTCCAGCTATCTGAAAAATCCAGACACTATTAGGACCACCATTTAAAGTAACATCCGTGCTTATGGAAACACCGGAATTCCATTTATAAAGGCCGGGAGCAAGAGTCATTCCTCCTATTTCTCCAGCACCCAAATCGGTACCATCCGGCAATGGTCGTCCCGCAGCGTCAGTGTATGCAGCTTCCATGTTGCTGACTGCCGTAGTCAGGTTAGCCGGAGTTGGAGGCGAATAGTCGGCTGCGTATGCCTTGCCAATCACCAGTGATGATGTCGCAGATTGAGTCGAAGCATCAAGTGTTAATCCAAAGCCGGTTATGGCAGTCGAGTCAATTGGGCTAACTCCAATATCTCCAATAATCAGAGTTCTTCCCGTGGTTGAGATTCCTGATTTGGTCAGAATCGCATAATTCGCTGCCAGGCCAAGTTTTACTGTCACTTGACTGGCCACCTTATTGGTAAGCATCATTCCTTTGTCGGCATTCGCCTTACTAACATGAACTGCAGCAAAAACACAAACGCAGGCCATGATAAGGAACAATCTTTTCATTTTCATTGGAGTCTCCTAGTCATTATTTGTCCTTCATGAAGAATTCGCCAAGGCCATCCCACGTTTCTTGTAATGAGGCGAAATAATTCATGCATTAGCAAATTAGATACCCGGTTAAACGAAAGGCGTCGCGTTTTTTGATTTAGTGGGAGTCCACTTAAGGCTTGCAAAAGGTTCACCCTCTTATTGGCAAACGCCATATAAGAAGCCAAGAAAACTGTCTCTCCCACATCGGAAAGTCGTCATAAGACACCTTGAACCCACAAAAAAAATCACCCCAAAAACTGACGCCACACCTGCACCCTGGCTTCCCAGGGCACTTTGCAACAGGCTTTACCGAGCTAGAAATAGTAGAAAAAATGCCAAAGTATGTCAAGTCTAATCCCGACATGGACGAGAGGATGTTTGATCCGGAGGAGGGCGACGCTTCGCTGGCCTGAGCTATAGGGTATCGGCAATATCCGCTTCAGCGATATCTGTCGTAAAATATTATTGTTAAAAATAAGTATAAAGTATATCTTGACACTTTTCACTTTATAGTATACCGTCACGATCAAAATCACCACTGCGGTTATTTTCAACTCAATTGGATCAGCCCATAAAACTATCTGCAAAGGCGCCTAAAGTTGGCTTCAAGGTCTTAATTTGAGCAACTTATTAGATCATCTGTAATTTTATCCCGCAACTCAAACACAGGAGTCAAGGATGAAAAAGTCATCAGGCCACCCCGTTTCTCGCCGTACCTTTTTGGCCACCTCGGTGTTGGCTGCGGCTGCCCTGGCCCTGGACTGGTCGGCGTTAGAAGCCCTGGCCGACAAGATAGGCCCCAAAGATCAATACCCGGTGGTAATTATTGGAGCCGGACTGGGTGGTCTGACCGCCGCGGCTTTGTTGGCCCGGCACGGGTTTCCGGTGACGGTCCTGGAGCAGCACGACATTCCCGGCGGCTATGCCACGTCTTTTGACCGGGCCGGTGGCAAGTTCACCTTTGAAGTCTCGTTACACACCACGGCCGCCCGGGGCGGGGCCACGGAACAGATATTAAAAGCCACCGGGGTCTTTGATCAGGTGGAAGCCGTTAAGCTACCCGATCAGTGCCGGGTGATTACCCCGGATTATGATCTGACTTACCCCCAGACCGACCCCGAGGGGTTAATCCGATTACTGGCCGCCAGGTTTCCAGAAGAAGAAGCCGGTATCCGGGATTGCATCAACAGGATCCTGGCCGTGGTCGAAGAGTCCGAAAGGCCTTTTGACCGCGACTCATTTTTCCAGAAATTAAAGTTTCCCTCAAGTCATCCGGCCATGTGGGCCATCCGCAATCAGACTCTGGCCCAATTCTTGGACAAGTACCTCAAGAGTCCCAAGCTCAAATACTTGCTGTCGATTTACACTAACTATTACGGCTTGCCCCCTTCTCATTTGTCTGCCTTCTTCTATGCCGTGGCCAGCGGAGGTTACATCAAGCACGGGGCCTATCACTACAAGCCCCGGTCCCAACGCCTGAGTAATGCCCTGGCCGACGTGATCAGAAAGAATGGAGGCCGGGTTATCCTGGAGACCGAAGCAACTGAAATCTTCCTCCAAGACGATGCCGTAGCCGGGGTCATAGCAGGCAATGGTCTAAAGTACCCGGCCAAGGCGGTCTTGTCCAACGCCAGTGCGCCCACTACCATGGAAAAACTCCTGCCTCAGGGGGTGGTCCAGGAAAGTTACCTCAAGAAGCTGCGTAGTTTTCGACCGTCCATCTCCTACTTTGGGGTGTGGTTGGGATTGAACACGGAAATTCGGGGAAAAGTCAAAGGCACCACCGTATTTGTCACGGATGATTACGATCAAGAAAAGGGCTTCCAGGCCAACCTGGCCGGAGATTTGTCCAGGTCGCCCTTCGGAGTCGCCATCTACGACAACATGTTTCCGGGATACTCCAAACCCGGGACCAGTACCATATCGGTCGGTACGGTTTGCGGATTTGAACCCTGGAAAAAATATGAGCAGGATTACTTCGCCGGCCGGAAGGAAGCGTATAACCAGGAAAAGAAGCGTCTGGCCGAAATTCTCATCCAGCGCGCCGAGGCCGGGGTCGTTCCGGGACTGCGCGGCATGATTGAGGTGATGGAGGCCGCCACGCCCCTGACCATGATGCGTTACACCAGGAATCCTCAGGGGGCCATCTATGGTTATGAGCAGTCTATGGACAATGCCTATATGACCCGGATTGAAAACGCCACCCCCGTTAAGGGTCTCTACCTGGCCAGTGCCTGGGGCAATCCGGGTGGCGGCTACACCGGCGTTCAAATAGGTGGGATGCAAGCCTTTGAAAGATTGATGAAAGACTGGGGTGTTAAGACTGCCGGATAGGAGATTTTGTTTCAGCAATCAATATAGGCGGCGACCCAGGGTAATCGCCGGGCGCGCCGCCTAAGCACAAATAAATGATAAGGAACTTCCACAAATTATGTGATAAGGTCGCCGTTGCGACTCACGGGCCAAACAACAGTTGAGTATTCCAATTCAAGTCGCTGACGACACCGGCAGAACCTTGGGCGGAGATAGCCAGGCCATTCATCAGGTACATCCAGATTTGCCCAGTGCCGGCGTAACGC
>JADFYC010000412.1 GCA_015233295.1 Deltaproteobacteria bacterium
AACCCGCGCAGCGATGCAAGATTGAAGGAGGAATTAGAATCTGAACATAAGCGGCAGAAGATAATTAATTTCATCATGCCGGAAAATATTCGCTACAGGGAAAGGACCACTGTAGAGAGAGTCAACGCAATGTTAGGTGAAGATGACTACCACTATCTGCTCCATGACAGTGAAGCCCGGGTGCTCGTGACTCCGGAATCTAGCAAAGCCGCCAAAGTTCATACCCAGCACGTCTGTCATCGGCTTTTCAGCGACGCCGGGTTGGAATCGCTTTTCGCCGCCGCCTCCCCCGAGGCCGATCCCCATTTGGTCAAACCGGACGATATCGCCTTCTGGCTTTACAGTTCGGGCAGCACAGGCAAACCGAAAGGAACTCCGCACAAACACGAATCCCTCGTCTTTACAGCCGACTCCTACGCCAGTCATGTCCTCAAAATTACCGAGGACGACGTCTGCTTCTCAGTCAGCAAGCTCTTCTTCGCCTACGGACTTGGAAACGGGTTGACCTTCCCGCTCAGATTTGGGGCGACCGCCGTCCTTTTGCCCGATCCCCCTACCCCGGAAAAAGTGATAGAGACCTTAACGAAATACCGGCCCAGCGTGTTTTTTGGGGTGCCGACCCAGTACAATTCACTGCTGAAAAATGTGAGTGGATTGACCTTCCCCTCAGTCCGGATATGCGTTTCGGCCGGCGAGGCCCTTCCTCCGGAAATTTTAAGACAGTGGAAAGCCACCACCGGTCTGGACATCCTGGATGGAATCGGATCCACCGAAGCGCTCCACATATTTATTTCCAATTTGTCGGGTGACATCAAAGAAGGCACCTCCGGCCGCATGGTGCCGGGTTACGAAGCCAAAATAGTCGATGATGGAGACAATGAAGTTCAACCTGGAGAAACGGGACACCTCTTGATCAGAGGAACCAGTGTCACCCCCGGTTATTGGAACAGGCCGGAAGTTAATGCGGAGAAGATACTGCCGGGCGGATGGTTCCGAACAGGTGACATGTATAGCCGGCAGGACGGATATTACACGTATCAGGGCCGGGGCGACGACATGCTCAAGGTCGGCGGAATCTGGGTCTCACCGATGGAGATAGAGTACGCTTTGATAGAACACCGGGACGTGCATGAGTGCGCCGTGGTTGGCCAAAAGGTAGAAGGTCTGGTGAAACCCTTTGCTTACGTGGTCGCGAATGTGGGTCCTGAATCCGCGGATAGGGACCGGTTGGCCGCCCAATTGTTGGACTTCGTGGCGGCTAAGTTACCGAAATTTAAACGCCCCTGGAGAATCAATTTCATCGACGATCTTCCCAAGACGGCGACCGGAAAAATTCAGCGGTTCAAGCTGCGGGTGCAAAGATAAAATTCGCGGCTGAAGCCCGCCAAGTAAGTTACGCTTAGGGTCTCTATAACAGTTCCTCTAATAAATTCATGTAGGAAGGAAACCTATGCTAACTCCAAAAAAAATGGGGCTGATTATCGTGGTGGTATTGGCCCTGTTCATCGGCATTTTCAAACCGTTCGCCAATTTGACACCCCAGGGCCACGAAATTCTGGCGGTGGTCTTCGTCACACTTGGCTTATGGATTTTTAGAGATTCCACCCTGGCCTACTTCGCCGGCGGAGCCATCCTGCTGGGAGGTAGTCTGGCTTTTAAGTTGCCTTTGGCCACGGTCGTCAGCGGATACACAAGCTCCGGAATCTGGGTGTTGATTCCGGCCCTTTTCTTCGGATTTGCACTGGTCAAAACGGGCTTAGGAAAGCGGATAGCCTACTTTGTTCTAAAGACATTTGAGCCTACCTATTCGTCGGTTATCCTAAGCTGGGTGATTATCGGTGTGGCCCTGTCCGCCCTCACCCCATCTATTACGGTCAGGCTGTCTATTGTCATGCCGATTGCGATCAATCTGGTCGAAGCCTGCCGACTCCCTGACCGGTCCCGTGGTTCCGCCCTCATCTGCCTCGTGGCCTGGGCGAGCGCCTTGTTACCTGGGACGGGTTGGTTGACCGGCTCATTATGGGGCCCGTTCATGATGGGTTTCTTCCCGGCCGAGGTAAAACCGTTGGTCACATTCGGGTCCTGGTTTGAGTACATGTCCGTGCCCTGGCTTTTGATAACCATATTCTTTGTTATCCTCATCTATGTCTTTTTGAAGCCCAAAGAAGAGCTGGCCATCTCCAAGGATACCTTTAAGGAACAATATGCCGGTCTGGGGAAAATGAGTAGGCAGGAGATTATCACGGGCGTTATCTTGACCGCTACACTGATTCTCTTTACGACGGAAAAACTGCATCACATTCCAACCACGGCCACTGCCTTGTTGGCCTTTTTTGCCTTGATGATCTTTGGAGTTATCAATTTCCCAGAAATCTCCACCGGCGTCAATTGGGATATCATTAATTTCTTCGGGGCGGCGCTTAGCCTCCAGGCCATTTTCATAAAATCAGGAATCACCAGTTGGGTGCGGCCCATGATTGAGCCGAGCATTCTTTCCATGGCGTCTTCGCCCTTATTGTTCTTACTTGTAATTACCATCGGATTTTGGGTGATCCGATTTATCGATATTCCCTGGGGCTTTTCCACCATTGCTTTGACCGCCCCACTCTTCATCCCACTGCACACAAATTTTGGATTGCATCCGGCCCTGGTCGCGGTCGCCGTTATCGCCGCAGGTAACTCATTTTTCCTCTCTTACCAGCAGCCGTTCATCATGATTGGGGATGCCATGTCAAAAAGCCGCGGCTGGAGTCCGGGCCACGTCAGTCTGGGTGGAGGAATTTATGCGGTCTCGGTGATCGCGGCTATTGTGATCAGTTCTTTCTACTGGAGAGCCATGGGGCTCATGCCCTGATATGGTTGCTGGTTACTCGTTGCATGTTGCTGGTTATCTTCAACGAGTAACCAGTAACAAGCAACCAGCAACTATATATTATGACGCCGGCGAAGGAAATCGCCCCATCGGGACAACCCGGTGGAAAACCAGACCCGGCGGCATTCTCAACCCCCTCCGGCCGCCGTCCGGTTCCCCCAACCGGGCGCGGCCATATCGCCCCGGCCGGGGTGGCTTGCCACTTCAGCACGTTTTACGTCAACAGTCTGGCAAGGTCAGGAGCCTATCCCTTTATTATCGGCGCCTCTGATGGTCCGGGAGGAAAGTTGGCGGGAATCTCCAGGTGAAAGGTGGTACCCTGGCCGGGCTGAGTCTCAACCCTGATCGTGCCGTTATGTTTCTCGATGATCCCCCGGACGATGGATAGGCCCAGGCCGGTGCCGTCGAGTTTGGTGGTGTAAAAAGCCTAAAATATTTTGTCCCTGATCTCCTGGGCTATTCCCGGCCCCG
>JADFYC010000413.1 GCA_015233295.1 Deltaproteobacteria bacterium
ATGGAGGAAATGTCCAGTACAGTAGCCCAAAATGCAGATAACGCCAAACAAACTGCCGCTATCGCTCAAAAGGCGGCCAAAGATGCCCAAGACGGCGGGAAATCGGTGGCCGAGACGGTCAAGGCCATGAAGAGTATCGCCGAAAAGATCGGTATCATAGAAGAAATCGCCCGGCAGACCAACATGCTGGCCCTGAATGCAGCCATCGAGGCGGCGCGAGCCGGGGAACATGGCAAAGGATTTGCGGTGGTGGCGGCAGAAGTGCGCAAATTGGCCGAGCGTAGCCAAACCGCGGCTAAGGAGATCAGCGTCCTGTCCGGCTCAAGCGTGGAGGTGGCCGAACGGGCGGGGAAACTTATCGAGATGATTGTGCCGGATATTCAAAAAACCGCGGAACTGATCCAGGAGATTAATGCCTCCAGTAGTGAGCAGGCCGACGGCATTCAGCAGGTGACCAAGGCGGTTCAACAACTGGATCAGGTCATCCAACAAGGAGCCAGCGCCACTGAAGAGATGGCCTCCACAGCGGAGGAATTGTCCAGCCAGGCTGAACAATTGCAGGATGCAGCCGCATTCTTCAAGGTGGAGAGCCAGGATACCGGCGTCCGGGATCGGGCGCGGCGAGGGGCCCAGGCGCGTCCCGGCGCAGCTAAGAGAATTCGTTATACGGCCGGCAATCAACCGGACCGGAAACCCACCGGCCGGGTTGGCCGTGAAACCCCGGCCCAAAGTAGAAAAGGAGTCGCCTTGGATTTGGAAGAAGTGGATGATGATGGATTCGAGCGTTACTAAACTATCTGACGTAGCTCTTAGGTCAATTCAGGTCCTTTGGCAGCTTTGGATAAGGCAGGATTTTATTCGAGGCTGCCCTTATCCGTCGCAGGTCCTGGAGGTCAATCGAATCGGGAGGTAATCATGAGTGCCGCCGTCATAACCGAAGCAACTCAGTATCTTACCTTTACTCTTGAGGAAGAGGATTTTGCGCTCGAGATCGGCAAGGTTAAGGAAGTATTAGACTACACGACCATCACCAAGGTACCGCGGATGCCGGAGTTTCTCCGCGGAGTGATCAACCTGCGCGGCAACGTGGTGCCGGTGATTGATTTACGACTTAAGTTGGGCATGAGCGCCATCAAAAAAACCGTGGACACCTGCATCGTTATTGTGGAAATATTCATAGACGACGAACTAACCCTGATGGGCGCCCTGTCTGATTCGGTCAAAGAGGTGATCGACTTAGACCCCAGTCAAATTTCTCCACCACCCCGATTGGGCACGAAACTAGACAACCGGTTCATCAAGGGAATGGGTAAGCATGGGGAGAAATTTCTGATTATTCTGGATATAGATCTGGTTCTGTCCTCGGACGAACTGGCTGTGATTAAGAATTCGGCCGACTCGTCGAATGCCTCCCTGCTGACCGAGGCCGCCACTAGTTCTTCTACAGGAGACCAAAGGTAGACGGAATTATATGCCTACAATTTTCATTCATGAGGATTATCGTTTCTTCTTCTCGAACGAAGGATATCCCTTAAAACCACCCCACGTGCATGTACGGCGCGACAAGTCTGTCATGAAGTTCTGGTTGGAGTCAGGGGTTAGATTGGCAGAATCATATAAAATGACTTTGCTTGAAATTAGATACCTGCCTAATATCATTTAAAGAAATAAGGACCTAATAAAGAAGGCTTGGGATGACCACTTTAGGCACTAAACCATTAGCAACAAAGCTGACCTTCGATTCGGACTGCATGTGGGTAGATCTGGCTGATGGACGTCGGCTATCAGTACCGCTGGCCTATTTTCCCCGCTTGTTTCGTGCCGATAGGGCTCACTTGGAGAACTACATCATCAGCGGTGGAGGCACCGGCTTGCATTGGGAAGAGTTGGATGAGAATATCTCGGTGGACTCACTACTACTCGGTATTTGGAATAAAACGGGATTTAAGTCAGCCTCGAAAGCATCACCTCAATGGATGACCGAGACCCCTCTGCCTGGTAGTAACGCAGAAAGCCCGGATCAATTCCCTGGAATTCAGGCCAATAACGTTACGGCAACCTCCTAATCGGGAACAACGATACTCCAGCTATGCAGGATAACACTTCGAAGAAAACACGCGATTCAGGCAGTTCCATGTCGGACAAGGATTTTCATGATTTCAGCGTCCTTGTTTACGACCGATGCGGCATCAATTTGACGCCGATAAAGAAGACCATGCTGAGCATGCGTTTGGTCAAGCGGATGCGCTATCTTGATATTACTTCATTTCGGCAATATTTCGACTATGTGTGTAGCCCCAGAGGTCAGGCTGAAGAACTGATCCATATGATCGACGTAGTCACAACCAACAAGACGGATTTTTTTAGAGAACCGAGGCACTTTGAATTCCTGACCAAGGAGGCCCTGCCGATCCTCTTGAAATCTCGACGCCAGGCCGCATTGGGCAGATTGTATGTCTGGAGTGCGGGCTGTTCCTCGGGCGAAGAACCTTATACCCTGGCCATGGTTTTGGATGATTATTTATCCAAAAACTCCGGAATTGACTTCTCCATTCTGGCCACGGACATTTCCTCCAGGGTTTTGGCCACCGCTCAACGGGCCATATATCCCGAGGATACGGTGGACCCCATTCCAACGGTATTGAAACGCAGGTATCTGATGCGGGGCAAAGGAAACCAGGTGGGGTTTTGTCGGGTAGTGCCTGAACTGCGTCACCACATCGGATTCCAACGCCTCAACCTCATTGAAGGGGATGCTTTTGATCTTAAAACACCGATGGATATAATATTCTGCCGCAATGTGGTGATTTACTTTGACCGCCCCACTCAGATAAAACTTTTTGCCAAGTTTTACGCGCAACTTGTCCCCGGGGGATATATGTTCATTGGTCATTCCGAGACTCTAAACGGGATTAACGACCGATTTGTCCCGGTCTCCATTTCGGTATATCGTAAACCGGGATAGGAGTTACCGGGTTGCTGGTTACTCGTTACCCGTTGCTGGTTGCCTGTCAATGTCATTGACTTAAGGTGCTGCGCGTATTGGAACCTTATACCCAGGGTGGCACTTCGTTGACTGGGCTAGATTGGGTCGCTCCGGGGTATTTAGGACGGTGGCCTGGTCAATGGTGAGCTTAGCCCCGGCAATGGATTTTCAGGATAAATCAACTCGGTTCGGTTGACGAAACCCATTTTCCCAAAGGGGAAAAACAATCTAGCCCAGCGACTGTGTTCGCTTGTCAAGAAAAATTTAAGCGGTCCTCCATTCTGTTTTGTTTTTTACCATCGAATTGAGGATAATCAGTACCTTCCGCATACAGGCAGTCAGGGCTATCTT
>JADFYC010000414.1 GCA_015233295.1 Deltaproteobacteria bacterium
CTTCATTCTTCACCCTCCATTGATCTATTCATTCCTCGGGTCATGGGAAACACGGCGCCGGGAATGGGGCTAAACCTTCCAAGGACCGAGGCAGAGGTTGGCGACGATCAAGAATAGGCATAGTCGATCTGTAGGTTTTATAACATAATATAGCCCATTGAAAGGGGTCCTAAATTCATACCCAAATCAGACCAAAAAGTCAAGTGAAAAAGATTAGATTAGTATATATCTATAACAACCATAAATTTCAGATAAGGTTATAGATGCAGCATGTTGTGATACAGACATCGGCTGAAAGGAACCCCCTCTCTAACTAAATATAGTTGTTATACATATATTTTAGACATCAATTACTCACCATGATATAGATAGATATCTAAATAGGTGAATTGCTTTCTAGTGGATGAACTGGGGAAGGCGCCGGTATACCCGACCGGCATCAGGCCTCGCCAGCCCAGGTGAAACGCCGGGGGACCGGTTTCCAGGCGGTTCGCAGTAGGGGTCACGGCGACATACCCAAAAAGATGGGTCGGGATGTCACAGATATTGTCGATAAAAAAATAATCAACTGTGATTTTCTAAAAATATCCTTGTAATAACTCCATGTTGCTACCATGCACCGCCTGAGCCGATTTTTTTTTGTTGATTTTATTTGCGTCAGACAATAGAATAAAAAAATTTACTGAATCCAAACGATCAATCTAGCCAGACCTGTCTGATGAATTGTAAAAGGAGGTGTTTTAAATGCTTTGTGATACCGTCAAGGAAGGTATCAATTGCTCCTTCATGTCCAAGAAAGGCTGTACCTTTAATCAAGGCGCCTGCCATCCGATCATTGATAAATGTGAAGGATGTGACAAGATAAAGGAATTCCCGTCTGGACGCTATTGCACCATCTTCCCCGAACCCGCGATAAAGTGGAAAAGCGGACATTGCAACATGGCCACTCATGTCAAGATCGTCGTCCAGGAAGTTAAAACTAAGCTCAACCCTTTAAAAGCATCCAAACGCGCCAGCAGGTAGTCTTTAAATGTCTCATCACCTGGGGCCCCCCGCCCCAGGTGCATCCTTCTTAGCCCCCTCTCCTAATCCTTATCTTCATCGTAACATAATTCGCTCACTCGATTTTTTTATTTTCAGGCAACAATACCCCGGAAATATCGCCCCAACTTAAAAAAAGTCTTATCAAATACCATATTTTGGAGTATGATTCCTTCTCATTTTTCAATAAAAAATTGCTGACGAGGCGGAGGGCAAATCATGGATAACCGTGCCTTGGCGCTGATCTTGCTCACTCTTCTGTGGCCGGCTATTTTGTTTGCGGAAGAAGAGCTCAAGGTGTCCAAACCCGTTGACCGACCCAAACCAAATCCGGTGGGGCCGGAGGGCCACCATCTGGGGTTTGAACCACCCCCCTGGGATTTATCGGAATCTGTGCCCAAAAGAGGTTACGATTACTCTTTGGACCGGCCGCATTCCCCAGGGGCCTATCCACAGCCCGGGACTACTCCAGCGGGTGGTCCTAAACAAGAAATCAATCCGCAGCCTGAAGGACAACCTGGGCAAGACTCCCCACCAGTCAAATAGAGGCACTTTACGAAATGTCTGGTCAAGTTAGCCTTGAGTTTGGACTAAGGGCCAAGGCATGAAATATTTTTTGTAGAAGTAGTATCCTCTTGAATAAATGAGGCAATAAAGCCCCAAAGGGACTTAATCGGAATTGGCTATCTGAAAAAAAAGCACATGTCCGTCGCTTAAGCTAATATCATTAACCCATAACGCGCAACACGCAACCCGAAGCGAGGAGATAACCGTGCGCAAGTTTGTTTTGATCCTGACCCTTTGTCTTTCGTTGACCTGCCTGTTGGCCGGCGCGGGACTAACCGAAGAAAAAGTAAAAGTAGCCATGCCGGTGACTCGTGGGGAAATCGCTTCAACCGGCACACATGGCCGCGGCTTTACCCCGCCTCCATTTGACTTATCGGAATCGGTCCCCAAGGCCGGCTATAACTACGCCTCAGAAAAACGCTCGGCTCCTCGACAGTATCCGGGCAGCTTCAAATTGCCCTACGTCACTCCCGTTAAGAATCAAGAATCCTGCGACGTTTGTTGGATATTCGCCTCTGTGGCCAGCCTGGAGGGTAAAGTCAACGATGTTGCGAATGGCACGGCCAATCCCGCTTATTCAGAACAAAATATAAAAAATTGTCAGTTAGACATTCAACCCGGTAAGAATCGATGCAAGAAATTAGGTGATTCTTTCATGGCCACGGCCTACTTGACGACCAACGGCGCCGTTCAGGAATCTTGTGACCCTTATGACACCAGCCAGAATACCAACTGCAAGACCTCATGTCCCGTTCAAGTCTTTCCTGCCGAGATGCGGGTCATCAGCGCCGGGAGCATGGCTGCCAATGATGACATCAAATATGCCCTGACCACTTATCGCGCCCCGGTCATTGCGTCCATTTATTCCGAAGGAATGGATTACGCGGCGGGCGGTCCCGCTGTTTGCGGTGGGGATAGTCAGGATACGGATCACTTAGTGGTAATCGTCGGCTGGGACGATACGAAACCGGCTAATGGACCATGTCCCCCAGGCGCCTGGTTGATCAAAAACTCCTGGGGCACGAACTGGGGTGACGCCGGATACTTCTGGATGGGTTATCAGCAGCGGCTGGCCGGGACCTGGACCAACGTTTATTCGGCTTACCGGACTCCTTACACCGGCGAGACCATCTATCATCATGACCTGGGATGCAACGCCTATACGTATGGTTGGCAGAACACCAATTACGCTGCGGTGATTTTCACAGCCGGCCAGAGTGAGACGTTGCGACGGGTGGAATTCGAGACCAGTAAACCGAACTCAACTTATGAGATCAAGGTGTTCAGTACATGGAACGGTCCGTCCACGGCCCCGTCGAACCAACTGGGTACCACTAAGACGGGCAGCTTCAGCCATTCCGGCTTTTACTCGGTAGAGTTGGACACCCCGATCACTCTGCCCTCCGGCAGCAGTTTCGTTGTCCAGGTAACGACCTCCACCGCCGGCGGAGACGGTTACGGCTTTTATTTTGATAACGGCCATCTCCCCGGTCCGGCAGGGGTCAGCTATATCAGTAATAATGGCAAGGATTGGTCGGATACGGCCACCTTTAAGAACAAGGGTATCGGCCCGGTCATCGTTCACGCCGTCACTTCCGGGTCTCAGACGCCCTCAGTCCAGCCCAGCGACGGAGTCTGGAAGAATCAAGAGACGAACCTCAACGTCTACTATCAAACCTATGACACCGGCAGCGCCATTTGCGTGGCCTCTTCTGACG
>JADFYC010000415.1 GCA_015233295.1 Deltaproteobacteria bacterium
TGTATATTGAGAGCTATTATACTATATAATATCATATAATACAACAAAAAAGCAGGACTAATATGGCATATTTTGGGTATGCACTAAGTTAAGAAAAAACCTCTCGAAGAGTTTTGCAAGAGGCTCAAGTGTATCGGGATTCCGTCCTGAGTCAACTTGCCTTGGAAAGATTTTGTAGAATAATTCTTCTTGCCTGTCGAGTGATTCAAGGACGTCTTCCCTACTTACTTCATAGAATTGAATTATTGCCTGGTTCTTTAAAAACCTCCTAATAATTAGGTTAAGAAGTGATGGCCGATCCCACTCAATATTTGTATGCTTAGTTATATGAGTTGCTTCTCTAAAACCGGCTTTTATTATTCTGCTCCAAATATCATCTCTCAAAAATACTTTCAGTTTAATACTATTGTACCCGTTCAGGTCTATATAAGTTTTAAATAAAGCCCGAAGTGCATTTTCCTCCAACTCGGATGATTCTGAGAAGGCTACGTCTAATCTGTCAATAAGAAACCAAATGCGTAATCCTGAATCTACAAGTTCCTGATCTGCCTTATGCAGCAAAGTATCTACAGATTTAATTCCTTCCAGAACATGCTGTCCGGTTGGTTCATTAAATGACACCTTGATTCCAATTCCTGGCATACCAGTTTCGTAGTCAAAAGTCGCATTTGGCTCAAGGGAAGTCGGGTTGAAATATTTTTTAATATATCCCTTCACCTTTGCTAATATGACTTTAAGTCGTCTCTCCTCAGGTAGTAATTTGCTTGACTTTAGTGTTTCAAGTACTTCGGCACCGTTTCTTGTCTGAGTGCCACAGACATTGAAATGGTCACCTATCAGAACCAGTAGGTAAAGTTTCCATAAGTTGATAAAAGCTCTTTCGCTAAGTGGTGGATCTATTTTTAAGTCACTAAATGCGGTTGCACCTCTTGGGTTTTCCGCAAAACTGAGAACGATATTATTCTGAGAAAAGTCAGACCGATATTTGTCAATGAGTAAATAAATGGCGCTCTTGCCTGATCCTTTAGGTCCATAGACAATATCGACTTCACCTTTATAAACCTTATTCCATTGATTTGTCATGACAAAATATTCGCGGAGGCTCTCTGTTTCCTCCTCAGCAACTGATTGACCGAAGTTAGTTTCTCTCAAGATTTTGAGCTTGCTCATAACCGTCTCCCCACGCTTGTGGTTAATTGCTCACCAAGCGCCGAACAATGATTAAAATGTCTGTATAAAATTTCAAATATAGACTGCCTCTTCCCGTTTAAGAAGTTACAGAGTCTTCCTGCTCATTAAAATAGTTTTTGTCATTTAATCTAATTAGGACCATTCCCTTTCGGAGGCATTCCCGCTGATCAAGACCGTATGAACCGGCCTCCAGGTCCATCAGTCGGACTTCGCACCTCTTTGCCTCCCCGCTTCAAGACATGAGCTTGAAGAGTAGCTAGCCCATAGTTCTGGCCTGGGGCTCCTGGACCGTCCAGATATTAAACCCGCTTTCAAGCAAATACGCCACAAGGGAATCACAAAGCGTGTGACACTCCGCCAAGTTGACTAACCCGGACGTGACACAGCCTGCTCAGTCGCCTCTTGCAAGACAACCTCGCCCACATTACGCCACTATTATGGCCGAAAAGGAGGTAAGCGACCCTGCCCGTTGAATCTTGTTATCAGGAATATTGCCGTGTTTTCATGATAATGGGCATTTCGGCGCATCTTTCTCGGCTTCCAAATAGTAGATAGCAAATGCCACTAGTTAACATGCTAATTATATTAACATCTATTGAACCTTTAGGCAAGCAATTTTTCCCATATCCCCCCAAAACACAAAAAGGCGCTGGCCAACCATTATGATTGGAGCGCCTTTTCATTTAATGCACTTCGTCGTATACGCGGGATTATCCGCGGTTAATTATGGGTATTCCGGATCTAACAGCACGGCGGGTGCGTCTCCGGCCGCCCTCATCACGCCTTCCGCAATCCGCCGATGCCTTCCAGGACTTTTTCCGGGGTGATGGGCAGGTCCTTGAACCGATATCCTGTGGCCTGGGAGATCGCCTCCGCGATGGCCGGGGCAGTGGGCGAGACCAGGCCCTCTCCGGCTTCTTTGGCCCCGAAGGGACCTTCGGACTCAAAAGTCTCGATGCAGACCGATTCTCCCGGCGGCATGTCCAGGGCGGTGGGGACCTTGTAATCCAGGAAGGTGGTATTCAAAGTCCGGCCCTTGTCCATGACGAATCTTTCGCACAGGGCATAGCCCAGGCCCATCTCAATCGACCCTTCCAACTGCCCATCCACCGACATGGGGTTGATCACCGTACCGCAGTCATGGGCGGTGTACATCTTCTCCACCTTGACGATCCCGGTCTCCCGGTCCACCTGCACCTCCGCCACCTGGGCCCCGAAGCTGAAGGCCGGAGTCACCAGTCCTTTTCCCCTGGGGACATAGTAGCCCCGGGCGACCAGCGGCTCACCCCGTTTGAACTTCTGGTGCATATGAACAGCCTGGCCAAAAGTGAGGCACCGGTCCGGCCGGGTCACTGGAAATATCTTGCCGTCCTTAAACCCGATGTCATGGATGACGTTCAAATCGAACTTCATGGATACGACCCCAGCCAGTTCCTTCTTGATCTTGGCTGCGGCGTCCCGCACCGCGTTGCCGCCCATCAAGGTCACCCGGCTGCCCCAGGTGCCCAAATCCGACTGGGGAGTGACGGCGGTGTCGGCTGCGGTCAGCCGGATATCTTCCATTCTCAGGCCCAACTCCTCGGCCAGAATCTGTTTTAGCGTGGTGTCCGACCCCTGACCGATATCCGTGGCCGGGGTCAGGAGATGGACCGTCCCGTCCTCAAAGGCCCGGACTTCCGCGGCGGAAAAAGGATACTGGGTGTTAAACCAGTTAAACACGCCGCCGGAGATGAAGCTGTAGCAACCAACGCCCATCCCCTTGCCGTCCCGGCTTTCGGCACAGGCCGCCCGCTTTTCCTTCCAATCTGACATCTTGGCCACTTCCTGGAGACACTCGACAAAACCGCAGCTAGAGACAGTGGCCACATCCGGAATTTGGTCGCCGGGAACCATGGCGTTCTTGATTCTGATCTCGATGGGGTCCAGGCCCAGGGCCTCGGCAGCCATATTCATCTGGGTCTCGGAGGCGAACAAGGCCTGAGGAGCGCCAAAGCCGCGCATGGCCCCGGCCGGGGGCTTGTTGGTGTAGATATGGTACCCGTTGTAGCGGTAGTTGGGATAGCGGTAAAGCATGGCCACAAAGTTGCCGCAAAGGAAGGTGGCGGTGGGGCCCATACTATTGTAGGCGCC
>JADFYC010000416.1 GCA_015233295.1 Deltaproteobacteria bacterium
GATTTCGAGTAATGATTCAACCTCTTGAACGGCTTCTTTCGTGGGGAATTCAAATTTATCATGGAGAATTTGGACAATCTCGGCTTTGGTGAGGGTCATGGCGTTACACTCCAGCGTAGAGGGTGAAGGAAAACTCGTTGATCTTACTTTGAAAAGGAGGATCAAGTCAATTAAAAAAACGCTTAGCCCAGAACAAAGCTTGCGGTTCACTTCCCTCAAACGGTTCCGGACACCCCAGGAATTACGGCAACCGGCCATTGCCTCTATGCCGGACAGGTATAAAACTGACAGAGGTGATAGTTATGGCGAATGAATAGGAAAATGGTTACGCCTGTTTTCCTCAACCAGCCCAGGATGACGCCGTTTAGAGGCCAATTTAAAAAATAAAAAAGATTTGACTTATACATTCTGGGCACTTATAATATGGAATTGACCGGTAATGTGCATCCCGCAACCCTAACGGCTTAATTCCCATGGCCTTACGGTGTCAACGACGGGTTTTTTCGATATCCTTAAAACTATGCAGGTCTAACGCGAGAAAGGAGCGGCAACGAATGAAGACATTAAGAATAATCGTTTTACTGTTGGGGATTCTACTCATCGGCCGGCTCGGCCCGGCGGAGTGTCACGCCTTGGAATATTGTTGGAGTCTATCTTATCCCGGCATGACCTCTCCTCCCGAGACGATCAGGGTCGGTGTCCAGGACCTGGGTAACGGACATTATATCCTGTCCGGCCAGGCTAAAATTATTCTTGTCGTAAACCCGAATCAATACAATACGTTTATTGTATCCGGCAGCGCCGAGATGATCAACAACTCCCTGGACGTGTCCCTTCGCCTGACCTCGAACGGTAAGATTTCTCTGCTGCCCGGAGTCTCTGAAGCCTTGGGGACGATAGTGATGTATATGCACTTGAATCCCGGCACATTAAGCGGAACTTACGCCAGAATAATTGACGGAACGAACGGACATTTGCAATTAACGGGAACTTTCTTCGACGGAACCGTCACTTCCACCCCGTGTAAGTAGCGGCCACAATGAAGATCATCGGACCCAGGCGGTCAAAAACAGAAGAAAGGAGTAAGTCAAGATGAAGAAATTAAGATTAATGTTTTTACTGGTATCGTGTGTCCTGGTCATGGGGTGGATTAGTCCGGCCGAGTCTTCCGCCTTAGAATATTGCTGGGCTCTATCCGGCCCCGTGGGGTCGGCTCAATCGGTAAGAGTCGGGGTGTTGGATCTGGGCAACGGCCATTTCACGCTGGCCGGCCAGGCTACCTACCCTAATGTGCTAAACGGCGGGGTGATGGGCTATATGGTCAGCGGCAACGCCGAGGTGAGAAACAACGTCCTCGAGGTGTCGCTACATATGACGAGTCGCGATGACGTTTCCGCTATCCCTGGGGACGCCAACTCCATTCTGACCGCCATGATCATTCACATGCGCGTGGCTCCGGCTACATTAAATGGTGATTACAGCATGATGGTCGAAGGAAGCAAGGGGGCGTATCAGATTAAGGGCGTTACGATTTACGGAAAGGCCACCTCCGTTCGATGCAACTAGTTTATATTACATAATAATATAGACAAGCAAAGTCCCCGGCGCAGGATTAACACATATTGGTCAATGATATTACCGTTCCTCCAGGATAGCCTGATCTAGATTTCTACATGATGATTCATAATAAAACAAGGGCGGGTCGCCCGGACAAAAAACCCGCGCTTCCGGTCTGACTCGAACACTTTCGTCATGCACAACGATGAAAGAGGGAAAAGACTATGTTTAAAATTATCCCGGTCGTCATGATGCTTGTTTGGACAGCCTTCAGCGGCCTAACGGCCTGGTCTGCCACCGCCCCGGGACCGCCGGACGCCCCAGGCAGTCAGTTCAACTCGCGCGGGGAAAAAATAGGTGAACTTCGTCTCAACCTGCCTGAAAAAGCCGTCATAAGAAATATCCCCTGCCGGCCCAAGAAGAGCAAAGAGATATTCGAGGCGGCTACCGGTGAATATGTGCAGATGTGGAAGTACGCCGAATGCGGTATCGTCCTTAAAATGAGTTCGGATCACAAGGGAGGAGCCAAGGCGGTCGCGTCAATTATCGTCTCCGGCCCTTGCAAACTCGTGACCAGTCGAGGGATTCACATTGGGAGCACGGAAAGCGAGGTCATCCGCGCCTACGGTCGATACGGGGACCAGGAAGGAAACACGGTGAAGGGCAAGAGGTTCGTGGCAGGTTCAATTTATGATGGAATGGTCTTTGATTTCAAAGGAGGCCGGGTGGTTGGCATTTTCCTTGGAGCCGGTGCGGAATAGCGCGTGTTCATGACCATCGCCGGACATCTTTTGGTCAGACGGCACGGAGGAGGGTTTCCAAACAACGGGGGAAGCTGGTGAGGCTTCGCCCCGCGTGGCACTTCTCAAAACAGGCATCTATGTCCTGTTTTCTCAAGAGCCTTTGGCCGCCTTTTTGGCATTCTTGTCGGCCTTTTTCTCCTTGATTGTCTTAGCCGGTTTCTTCTTGGTGTCCTTTTTGGTCTCTGCGCTCTTGCTCATGGTTCGGGCTCCTTATGATTCGGGTTGCGTTCCGAGTGCTTGAATTTTCAAACCTTGTAAAACTGGTTTGAGATTCGCGCGCATGGTTCTACCACGCTTGGGATAAAGATCATCGGGTTGAACTTGGAAGTCCGGCAAAAGCCGATTAGCCTTCCTCCCGCTGATAGACATCCGTCGTAGTTGATGTCTTGAGATTCAGATTGAAACCGTACTTCTCAGTATACAGGGCCACTGTTTTCTCCCTGGCGACGTCATCATCGTTCTTGGTAGCCGGAAACGTAGCCAGCCAGCGTTCAGCCAGGCCCGACCGGAAAGACGCCCCAGGTCAAGATTAGGCAAGATTAGGATAGACGACCTCCGGTAAGATGGATTGCCCGCTAGGTGCGCCGTTCCCGGATGTAATTATCCTCCACCCGATCCTGCAAATATACATAATCGAATTTATTACGGTCAAGGCGGGCGAACCTCTCACGGCCTTCAGCGTTGCAGGAGTCGCAAGCATCCCTGGGGATGACCACGGCGCAAATACTTCCCTTATCGGACCTGGAGTCGATCACCAGGGTGCCGGCGCACTTGTCACAGACAGTAATTTCTTCCTTTTGAATCTCGGTAATGTCGTCCGTATCATAGTAAATGCGACGTTCCCGAGTAACGGAGTTCCGCTCCCGGATAAACAGATTCCGGCGGCACTTGGCCTCACCGTAAAGGCAGAGGATCTGGTCGGATATCTCTTTGATGTAGTCGGTTGTTTTACTACTCTGGC
>JADFYC010000417.1 GCA_015233295.1 Deltaproteobacteria bacterium
CCGCCGGAAAGAGCAAAAGGATAGCCCGGACTGCCTGTATGCGGAAGGTACTGATTATCCTCAATTCGATGGTAAAAAACAAAACAGAATGGAGGACCGCTTAAATTTTTCTTGACAAGCGAACACAGTCGCTGGGTAAGGACGCACACCAAAGAATCAAAGGTATTGATATCCGAGGTCCCGGCCGAGGGTGGTCAGAGGTTCCCAAAGGTAATCCGGACAACTTAATGTTTTACTTTAACTATGAAATAAAATATTATTAAATAACAAACTATTAACTATAATTAACGCCAGGATAAGTGATTAGGAGGAAGCCAGTGACCAGACCGAGAACAATCCGTATCCTGTTGGCCAAGCCAGGCCTGGACGGTCACGACCGCGGGGCCAAGGTGGTGGCTCAGGCTCTGCGTGATGCCGGCTTCGAAGTCATTTACACCGGGTTGCACCAGACAGTGGAAAGCATCGTGGCCGCGGCTATGCAAGAAGATGTAGATATCATCGGATTGTCCATTATGTCCGGAGCCCATATTCCTATTTCAAAAAAGCTGATCAGCCTGATGAAACAAAAAGGGCTGGACGATATTAAGGTCGTGGTGGGCGGGGTGATTCCCAATAAAGACATCCCGGAATTGAAAGAGATTGGAGTTACGGGAGTCTTCCCCGGCGGTACTCCCTTTGATCACATCGTGGACTTCCTAACCGAAAATGTTTCCCGGAACTGAGCGCCAATTGCCGGCAAGGAGAAGAGCGTGGGCGTAGCCAGATATGTGACGGATGAAAAAGGGACGATCAAAGAAGTTGTTTTGCAGTCTGGAATCCAGGTCCAATCCCATTATGGTCCGGAGGATCTGAAGTCCCGGGGATTCGACTATGACCAGGACCTGGGCGAACCAGGCGAGTATCCGTTCACCCGGTCGATTCACCCCCAGGGTTTCCGGTCTCGCCCCTGGACCACGCGCCAGTACACCGGATTCGGGACGCCGGAAGAGACCAACGAGCGGTTCAAGTTAATGATTTCCCATGGTCAGACAGGACTTAACGTGGCCTTTGACCTGCCGACCCAGATGGGTTATGATTCCGATGATCCCATGGCGGAAGGGGAAGTCGGCCGGGTGGGCATGGCAGTGGATTCCTTAAAGGATTTTGAAATCGCTTTCAAAGATATCAACCTCGACCGGATTGGCGTCGGCCTGACCATAAACGCCGTGGCCACCATTGCCCTGGCCATGTTTCAAGCGGTGGCGGAAAAGTATGGCTATGCCAAAGACCGCATCAGCGCCACCCCCCAGAATGACATTCTGAAAGAGATGATCGGCCGCGGAGCCTGGATCTTTCCGGTGGAACCAGGGGTGAAACTGGTCTGCGACTGCATCGAATACGCGGTTAAGGAAATGCCTCGGGCTAATCCCGTGTCTATTTGTGGCTACCACATCCGGGAATCCGGCGCCACCCCGGCCCAGGAGATCGGCTACGCCATTTTGATCGCCAATGCCTATATCGACAACCTGATAGCCAGGGGATTGGCCCCGGACGATTTTGTCGGCCGGTTTTCGTTTAACCTGAACGTCTTCGGGAACCTGTGGGAACAGGTGGCCAAATTCCGGGCGGCCCGCAAGCTCTGGGCCAAAAATTTAAAAGAAAAATATGGCGTCAAAGAAAAAAAGAACCTCTTCCTCCGGGGACTTTTCGGCGGAGGAGGCTATGGTTTGACCAAGGCCCAGCCGGAAAACAACATCATGCGGGGAGCCTACTATGCCCTGGCCGCGGCTCTGGGTGGCGCTCAGACCATCGCTTTGTGCTCCTATGATGAGGCCTACACTATTCCCACGCCCCATTCGGCCTTGATCTCCCTTCGCACCTTAAATCTGTTGATGGATGAGGTGGGCCTGCGGGATACCGTGGACCCTCTGGCCGGGTCTTACTTTATAGAATCGCTGACCCTGGATATGGAAAAGAAAATCATTGAAGAAATGGACCAGGTGACGGACATGGGCGGCATCGTCCAGGCCGTGGCCGACGGAGCCATTCAACGCCTGGTCTCCCGGCAAGCCTATGAATTTGAAAAGGGCATCCAGAACGGTGAACTCATTAAGCTAGGGGTGAACAAGGACGTTGACGAAGAGGCCAAAGACGTTGAGTTACACGAATATAGCTATGAATCGGCCGAGCAGAAAATAGCCGAGTTGCGGCAGTTCAAGCAAGCGCGGGATCAGCGGGCCGTAGCCGAATCACTGAAGGAGTTGGAACGCGTTGTCCGGGCCGGTGAAAACGTCATGCCGGCTCTGGTCAAATGTTGCCATGCCTATGCCACGGTGGGTGAGATGTGCAGCATTTTCCGGCAGGTTTACGGTGAATTTAAAGAGCCGGCTATTTTTTGACCAGGCGCCTAATTTCGACCGGCCGCGGCGCCCAGGGCCTCGTGGCAATGCTGTTGAATTTTGGTACGACGATAAGATTTCTCGCTTCGCTCGAAATGACAGGAAAGTGGACCACCTGGAAAGACGATGTAAATTTGTCATTCCGAACGAATGTGAGGAATCTTATCACATCCGAAGATGGTCAAGCCTGCCACTAATTCAACAGCATTGGGGCCTCGTGGTCTGCTTTCTCTTAGAATGCGGGAATTCAGCCTCGGATTAGCCCGGTAACCAGATGCGGAGGCGGTAAATGAAATACAAGATCGGCATTGATGTGGGGGGGACATTTACCGATTTTCTGTTGGCCATGGAAGACGGCGCATCTCAAATTTACAAGGTATTATCCACCCCGGATGATCCGTCCACCGCCACCATGAACGGCATCGGGGAAATGGCCGCGGACAGGCATATCACTGTCGAGGAGTTCTTGCGGGATGTGACGGTGATCGTCCATGGCACTACCGTGACCACCAATGCCGTGCTCACCTACCGCGGGGCCAAGACCGGCTTGTTGACCACCACGGGCGTCCGTGATGCCTTGGAGATGCGGCGAGGGATAAGAGAGGAACAGTACAATAACCGGTACCAGAACGTGACCCCGCTGGTGGAACGCTATCTCCGTCGACCAATTACCGGTCGGCTGGATTATAAGGGAGACGAACTCGAACCTCTGAGCATCCAGGAAGTCAAGGAGGCGGTGGAACTCTTTCAAGCAGAAGGCGTTGAAGCCGTGGCCATCTGTTTTATGAATTCCTTCGCCCATGACCATCATGAGCAGGCCGCGGCCGCCTTAGTCCAGGAGTTGATGCCCGATGCCTACCTGACCGTGTCGCATGACATTCTCCCCTCCATCCGGTTTTACGACCGGGTCAGCACGACGGTGCTTAATTCCTATGTCGGC
>JADFYC010000418.1 GCA_015233295.1 Deltaproteobacteria bacterium
GGCCAGTATGCCGTCTTGATCGTCAATGAGCACTGCACCCACCGGGACTTCACCAATGGCGGCAGCCCGCTCGGCCTGGTCCAAGGCAAGTCTCATGAACTTCTGCCAGGCTTCCGGCACCGAATTTTGTATATTTATATTTTTGCTGCCCGGTGTCAAGAACTTTTTGTCACCTGTTGAATTTTTTTGGATGAGCCGGAAACATAATCGTTTTATACAGTGCCGGGACCCTATTCGATGATCGTTCAAATGTCAAACATATTCTGACAACTATTGATAAAACTGGCTGATTTGACTTTTTCCGGCTCCAATTATAGTGCTGTTGCATCGTTAAGAGGTAGGCGATGTTTATCTTGTAAGCAACTTGTCCTGATTTCGTGCGGCGTTGATAACACTTCTGTTGGCGGTAAACACCTGAAGGCCGGGGACGGTGGCAAAATCACGGTCGTCTGTAATCACTTGTTTTACCCGGTTGGTCCTCATTGATTCGAGAATAAAGAGGTCGTAACCATCGACTCTTTCGGTTTGTAAACGGTTCAGAGCAGCCTCGGTGGACTGGTCGTCGATGGTTATGGGCAGAGCCGGCTTGTCTTTGATCAGGGCCCAGGCCGCCTCAATTTCGGCTACGACCCGAGAGCGTTCAACAGGAAAAGAATGCCGGTATCTTTTGTCAAACCAATTCGGATCTCGAAAGTCGGTCGGGTTCGCTCTGGCAAATATGCCAAACTCGACCTTCTCGATGAGGTGGGCTAATTCAGCAAGAGAAAGACCCGATTGGAAAATCTTTGCGCCGCCGGCCAGGGCAGAATTATAGTAGGCTGGATAACTTGTTATCTGATACGAGGCGGGTGGCCTGGTACTCTGACTGGCCCGAGTATACGTTATCCAGTACCAAACGTTGGTATCGATGAGAAAAATATCCTCGGCTTTCGGAGTGTCGTTGGTGATGTCGACGATATCTGCCTGAATGATGTAGTTGGTGGTCATCAACCCGACTCCCTGGATTGTTGTTCCAGGATGTCGTCCACGATCTTGCGATAGTCCTTGTCTCCATGATATTGAGCCGCATTTTCTATGACCCGCTCAACGACAAGCTTGCCGGTCTCGTTCAGGTTTTCGAGTTGGAGCAGATGGCGCAGATCGATCTCATTGATGTCCTTAAGTAACTGGCCGACGGCAAAGTTAAAAAAAGGCGAGGCGAACTGGGTCACTCCGCCGAAATCCAGTGTGACCGTTTCGCCTTGTTTAAGCGATTCGTGAATGGCGTCGTAAATCTTCTGCCCGTCATCAAGTCGAGGCCGAGTCCGCGTGCAACGCCTTCGGTGCAGGTGCTTTTCCCTCTGGTGAAAGCCCATCACAAGCAAGCATCAGCGGGCAGATCCTGGGCGCGTGGGTCTCTACCCAAAAAAGTCCGTATGTTAGCCGGAATCCCCTGCCCGAAATCGATGACTGAAAGCAATAGCTCGTTTTTTTAGGGAAAATGCTGACCGCAGGAAAAAACGCCAATTTGGCTTCCGCTGTGTTCAAAGGCATTGTTATATATCTCCCACATCTTGCCTGCAATGGCATCCCGCAACCGATCACTGACATGCACCCAGCCTTTGCCGATCCAGTTGAAGGTGAGGTAATCCATGATGCTGTTCATAGCCAGGTTCAAGTCCTCTCGATAGGGAATCGAGTTGCCATCCCAACCGGAGGACGGATAACCAAATTGTCCTGCAAAGCCATTTTGACAACGGTTTGTCATGACTGGCCGGTTGTGCATAGTGTTCCAGTTAAACATAACTTTTCCCATGCGTGATTCGATGAGCCGCGCCAGTCCGCCGAGAAAGGCCACCGCGTTGGGGCGCAGGAAACCACATCGGGAAAAATCAAAGCGGACATCCTGGTGACAGTTGTTCACCTGGCTCCAGATATTGAAGAGAGTGGAAAAATCCTGCGGATCATCGTTGATGCGGGGAATTTCGATGACCATTTGGTCCATGAGTTTTCCCTGAAAGGCTTTGGCGAGGAGGACAGAGCCGGCAGACCTTGTTCCCCTGGTTGTCTATGCAAGTTGAAGTAGTCGAGCATGATCCGTCTCACCGTGTCAAAACCTTTTAACGTAGCATTTCGTGGGTCAAAAGCAAGAAAGAAATGACCGCCATCATTTCAGGCCAGCCAGGATGTGCCATCTGAAGACCAGGCCTTCCTCGGGCATTAAAGAAAATATCCGATTGATCATGTCCAGTCGGGTCTGGTAATCCAGTTTGGGGTACAATCCGGCGGATTGGGCCGGGATGGAATAGAAAGCCTTCAACATGGGCATGGAACAGGCGAAATCGACCGTTCGCATTTCGACTAGGGTGAACCGAGCCTTCACGGCGGCTTTCAATTCATCGAAGACAACGGGTTTCTTAAAGCTAATTCCGGTCTGGGCGGACTCTTCGGCCTGGGCCAGGGCGTTCCGGTCGGATTGATCATAGATGCCGTCGATAAAGGTGGCTGCGGCCACCCCTCCGTCCTTAAGCAGACCGTGGGCTTCTTGCAATGACAGCACGTAGTCCGGGATCAGGAAAATGGAGGCGGTGTAGAACACGGCGTCGAATCCGGGATCAACGTACCTGGTCAACTGGGCGGCGTCACCCAGAATTAACTTGACCCGTTCTTCATCTCCATATTTATCCCGGGCCTTCTCCAGCATAGCCGGAGAGATATCTAAGCCCCAAATTCGTCCATCGGGTAATGCCCGAAGCAATGGCCCGATCGAGGCCCCGGAACCGCAGCCGACGTCCAACACTTTGGCCTGGCCCGGCAGAGACATGGGTCTGATTAACTCGGTGGTTAAGGCGTGAAAGAACCCGAACTCATCCTCGAAAGCCTGGTAAACATCCGGGCTTTGCTCAAAATTATTGACTACCGCTTGCTTAATCTTAGCCGCCATGGCTGGGTCCATCTCAAACTCCTTCACCGGTTACTGGTTGCAGGTCAATGTCATTGACTTAAACGAGGAACAATCGTGCCAACTTTTTTAAAATAGACCATTCCGACTTCGGATGAGATAAGATTCCTCACATTCGTTCGGAATGACAATTTTACGTTATCATTCAGGATGGTCCACGTCTACTTCGTTTTGGTGCGAAGCTTCCTTGTCATTTCGAGCGAAGCGAGAAATCTCAACGTCGCACCCTTAATTCAACAACATTGGGGCAACGCCCTGGGAAATACGGCAGGTTACGTGTCAGCAGAATGGTCAGGAGGTCGGACGGCCCCCAAAGTCATTTCCTTTGAATGGGATATCCGGCTACGGCTGAGTACGGAATTGCTGGCGATT
>JADFYC010000419.1:0-1859 GCA_015233295.1 Deltaproteobacteria bacterium
CCAAGCGATGGCTGGATAAATTCGGTCCTTGTTATAGCCACTACGGTGTTACCATACTGGGCGACGACTTATACTGTCACCAACCGATGTGTGAAAAAATGTTGGCGCATGGGTTTCATTTTATTTTAGTCTGCAAGCCTGATTCCCACAAGGAGCTTTATGAATGGGTGGAAGAATTGGCGGCACAGGGAGAAGTGCAAGAGTTGAATGTACCTAGATGGACAGGCAAGCGGAGAGAATTTGACACCTATCGGTTCGTAAACCAGGTCCCATTACGTGGTGGTGAAGATGCATTATTGGTAAATTGGTGTGAAATATATACCAGATTGGAAGATGGTACTGTGGTATACCATAACTCTTTTGCCACCAATCATCATATAACAGAAGCAAACGTTGCAATTATCGTTAGTTGTGGTCGGACCAGATGGAAGTCTGAAAATGAGGGGCACAACGTACTAAAAAAGCATGGTTATCATTTCGATCACAACTACGGTCATGGGAATAAGTATCTATCAGCCACCCTTTTGACCATGAATATGTTAAGTTTCTTGTTTCATACTATTCAGGAATTGGTTGATAATAATTATCAAATGATACGAAGAAAACTACCAAGGCGGGTAACTTTCTTTGATGATCTAAGGGCGCTGACCAGGTATATTTGTTTCAGTAGCTGGGAGGAATTGCTTCAATTCATGATGAAGGGGCTGAAACTGAACCCCAATGAAGTAACGTAGGCTATATTTGATATAGTACAAGTAGTAATATTAGGTGGTAAAATGTTCTTTTTATTAGCCGCCATGTGAGAAATTTGTTTTGATGGTACCGTATGCGGCACCATATGGCCTATGGAGCACCGTAAAAATTGTATGCCGTGCTTACGCTAGAATTTTACATCCGTTCCAACCTCGGAACGATGCAGTTAAACAGCTTCAACCCTAAAAATGGGTGCCCTAAAAATTATTTGGGTTGCCAAAATTAGAATTGCTGGTCCATTAGCAGCAATTCTAATTTTGCATTCCCGGCCATCTCTTTTTCAGACAGGATTAACAGGATTGACAGGATTATCATGCCCTATAAATCCTGTTAATCCTGTCAAAATTAGAATTGCTGGTCCATTAGTCCAGGGGCCAGCAATTCTAATTTTTACCGGTATGTTGTTATGTGCTCGGTCACTAATACATATCATGCTGTGTTTTGGGGATTTTCCCGAAGTAATGGGTCGGCCAATTCTTACTTGGAAAAATAAGGTGCCGTGTGGTCTTTAACTTGTTTCCGAGGGAAAAAAAATGAATGAACCTTGAATAGGCAAAGAACGTTTTCAGATGGATTGGCAGGAGGTTGTAAACGGGAATGACAAAATTTCTAGATCGGGGATACGGAGCAAATAAGCTGCGCAGTATGGTGACGTCTTTCAGTATGTTGATCGCCATCATCGCCACCAGCAAAAACATGGCCAAGAGGGCCCGGGGTACTCCGGTAATAGCTTTGTCCGACCTTTGCGGCCGGTTTTCCAAGCCAAACGGGAACGAAGTTCTTTAAAGGCTACTTCTATATTCCATATATCGATAAATCATGCTAATATTCTCAACCCAGAGGGGCCGAGGTTGGAGCAGAGCATCGCCTCGTTTTTAACCGGCCTTGGGGTTACGAACCAGCAGCCACATGATAGGAATGATAGGAATAGGATCCAGATCGTCCCAGGTTAGAGTCAACCGCTGCAACACACAGTGAAGCTCGGTTCATTCAAGAGATACTTCGCAGGGTCAATGTTCCATTTCTCTGGTGCATCCACCTCAACAATCCGGCGGGCATCTTTTGATCTTTTATCAGATTGTCTTCATCATTTTTTTTCGGTAGTC
>JADFYC010000419.1:1873-2621 GCA_015233295.1 Deltaproteobacteria bacterium
TTCCGGCCAGACGCGCCCAATTCGTCCAACTCATTGATTAACATTATCTTAGGATTCATTAAATTGTCGCTGTCTATGTCCATCACCAGCCCCATTTCTCCAGTATTTAACTTGACCAGGCTCCCTATCGGGTAGACCCCCAGGCACTTGACCAGGTTGGAGACCAACACCGGGTCGAATTGCACTGCCCGTCCGGCATACATGATCCGGAGGGTCTCGTGGGAGCTTATTTTTTTTCGATAGACCCGATCACTGGTCATGGCGTCGTAAACATCAGCCAGGCTGATCACCTGGGCGGCCAAAGGTATTTCGTTTGCCTTGAGGCCCTTGGGGTATCCCTGTCCGCAGTACCGTTCATGGTGAAAAAGGGCGGACTCGATGACTTCGCGGGAAACATGGTCCGCGTTCTTAAGAAGTTTGGCACTAAGATAAGGGTGTTTCTGAATCTCCCTAAATTCTTCCATGGTCAGCGGGCCGGATTTATTGATTATTTTTTCTGGGATAGCCATTTTGCCCAAATCGTGAAAGAGGGCGCCGATACCTATGGCCCGCAACTTCTGGAGTGGGAAATCCAAGAACCGGCCCAGCGTCAGGGCTAACACACATACGTTCACTGAGTGAGTGTAGGTATATTCATCGAAAGTCTTGAGTTTGACCAGGGCCGATAGGGCGTAGCGATTTCGGAAGATGCTCTGAATCAACTCATCCAGGTCGGAGGCGACGTCTTCTAATTTGATCGGCTTCCCGA
>JADFYC010000419.1:2643-3307 GCA_015233295.1 Deltaproteobacteria bacterium
ATCTGGACTTGAGAGAAGAAGATGCGGGTCCGGTTAAGAAACTCGTTATAGATCCGGGTCGCTTGGGCGATTTCATCCTGCACGGAGATTGTGTCGGCCAGGGCCAAAAGAGTCTCGGTGGTTAGCTCTTCTGGTTCGATTGTCTCGGGCTGCGGTTCGGCGGGGCTAAGTAACACCGCCTGGGGCCGCGGTCGGCCATCGCCGGCTGGATCTACGTCGCCGCCCTTGGTGGTATCAATTTTAATGGATAACAACCCATATTGCTTAATTTTTTTTATCTCATGATCGGACTTGATCAGCCGCCTGGTCCTCATAAAAGGGTGGTTTAACCAGGACATCCCCAGGTCTTCGATGTACATGCCGACCTTAAGTTGTTGGACGTTGATAGTCTTGATCATGGCCGCCGCCCGTCGTTCTAGTGGTATATTTCACTAGTATTATATAGACGATATAATATAAATGATTCAGATTAAAAATTCAAGAGTTGATTCGCAGTGAGGCTAACTTTATCTATAACCAACCAATATACCAAACTTAAAGCTCAAGGTCTGGGGCGTCCGCAGTTCCATTTGCTTCACTTGTTCTTCGAGCTTGCGGTTTTCGAGATACCTGGTCATGCCCTCGTCTCTCGCTTTCTGCTTTTCGATTTCACGCATGAACTGGT
>JADFYC010000041.1 GCA_015233295.1 Deltaproteobacteria bacterium
CCCGTGAGTCTGAATGATGTGATTGGTTTAGCGAATTAACATACTGCAACAAGCTGATAAAGTAGAGTTATTTGACTTGAGCGAGCAAGACGACGGCAGCATTCCCTTACATAGGAACTCCCAACCCAGCCGACCCGGACTAATCCTCATAATCACCCTTTATCAGCTCTCTGGTGATGTCCATGAAGGCTTTGAGGATGGGGACAGCCACTTTTCCTGATACCGGATCATCAAAATGGCCACCTCAATCTGGCCTTCCGCCCAGGGCAGGGCGACCAGTTTCTTTTGGGCCAGGTCCTCGGCCACCGCCACTTCCGGCAGGATGGTCAGGCCCACCCCGGCCATGACGCTCCGTTTCATCGCTTCCACGCTGTAAAACTCCAGACTGTGGTCATGGGGCACACTCGCCTGGTCCAGCATCTTCTCAAATGTCCTCCTGTAGCTGCAATCCACCCTCGAAAAAAGAAAGGTCTGGCCGGTCAGGTCCGCTGTCTGGACGATGGATTGCAAGGCCAGGGGGCAGTCCGGGCCGGCGACCAGGACTAAATGCTCGCAGCCCAGCGCCTCGACCACCAGATCCGCGGCCTTGATGGACTCGGTCAGCTGGCAGGCCAGATCGGTCAGGCCCTTGCGGAGGCCACCGGCCAGTCCCTCCTGGGGGCAGGACATGAAATTCAGTTGGACGTTGGGAAAACGGGAGTGGAAGTCTCTGATCACGGGCGGCAATCGGTGAACGCCGAAGCTCTCCGGAATTCTGACGGTCAGCGAGCCTTGGGGCTGACACGACCCCGACATCTCAGCCAGGGTTTCATCCACCAGGTTCACTATCTTCTCCGCATGATCCAACAACCGCATTCCAGCCTCGGTCAGGATCACCCGCCGGCCCAAACGATCAAACAGCGGCACGCCCAACTCTTCCTCCAGGGATTGAATCTGCGCCGAAATACTGGACTGGGCATAGTGCAACTGCTCCGCGGCCCGGTTGAAGTTCAATAGCCGGGCCACTGTCCTGAATGTCCTGAGTTGTCGGATGTCCACTTGTTCTCCTTCGATCATCTATTCCGATTGACACGATCAGAACTAATCGTTTGACACGATATATAATGTCCAGTTATTATATATACCGATAGAGCGGACGGCAACCTAAATCTAAAGGAGATCAAAAAATGAACAGAACAGAGAAGACCATCCAATTGTTACAGAGTGGGTCGAATTGCTCCCAAGCCATATTGGCTGTGTTTGGTGAGCCCTACGGTGTGGATGTGGATCTGGCCGATCGACTCGGGCGGCCGCTGGGCGCCGGACTGGGGCGGTTGGGGTTGGTTTGTGGGGCGGTTTCCAGCGCCATTGTGGTCTTGGGCCTGGCTCAGAAGGAGGGAATGGATGAAGTGGAAGCCAGAAACGACCTGGCCCGGACGGCCCAGGAATTGGCGACTCGGTTTAAGGGCCTGCACGGAACCATCATGTGTAAGGACCTGCTATGCGCCGATATAAGTACCGAATCCGGCCTGGCCAGAATCAAGGAAGAGAAGCTCGTGGCTAAGTTCTGCCCGGTATTTGTCAGAGATGCGGCTGCAATACTGTCGGAATTTCTACCGGAATAAATGAATCCGCAGATGGCGCAGATGAACGCAGATGGAAGAAACCCACAGACGAGTGTACTCATCGAACTCAGGTTAGTTTAGGTTCGCTTATTCTCATGTGGAGACGGTTGGCCGTAAATGGTTAGCATCAACTCCGGTCCAACCAGGCTGTAAACCGGCTCCTTTCCGGAATGGGCCAGACTTTCGGACATAATCTTTCTAACGCCTTCACCCCGGGCTTCTATATATGATATTCCGGTTTCCTTGTTTTTTATTCTCGACAAAAAGGACATCAAAAGCTGGTTTCTCGTATATTGTCTGTAGGGTAACGTTTCCAGGATGATGGTATTGGGCAAACCGCCCGGGCTCATTAGCTCCAGCCGGTCGTCATACATAAATAGCCTGATTTTAGAACCGGAAATTGAGTAGTCTCGGTGCGCCACAGCATTCACCAGGGCTTCGTAGACGGGCGAAAGAGAATACTGGGGGTAATCCTTGCGCCCAATCTTCTTTGTCGCCGGTTTGAGCATAAATCGTTTCACAAAGGCTAAAGCTCCGTCAATCTGGTGATCGACCGAACCCTCAATCTTTTCCTCATGAATCAGGTCATCTGAATCAGGATAGAATCCCCGATAGACCACAGACTGGATATAGGCTGAAGGCAAGTGACGCTGAGGATTAAGGCCGAAGATCAGGAGGCCGGCTACAGTGGGCCTGATCAGCCCCTCCTCATCTTTCGTCATCACTCTGGTGTTGATTAATAAATCCCGTAATGGAAGAGGGGAGGGGCCAAAGTAATTTTTTATGGTCGTGTCGTTCAAGTCACCTTCGACGGCCGTGGGTACCGCCATCTCGTCGAAAACAAACGACCTTCCCCGTTGCTGAAACAGGCGGGCCAGTTCCTGCTGGGTTAGAATTCGTTTGGTTTTTCCGACTCGGATACTCCAGCGGCCGCCTGATGTTTGATGAACATAAAGGCTCTTGGGGATCAATACCATCAATACGTTGGCGTCATGGCCGGATAAGTCCGAGAGGAGCAGCTTGCGGATGATCGGCCTGATCGGGGGATCACAGTTATTGGAGGCGATGTTGATGACCCAGTGTTCCACATTATCCAGACAATCTTTTGGAATTCCTTTGACCACTCCGGTATCATCCACCCCCAAAAAGATTGCGCCTCCTTCAGTGTTGGCCAGGGCCGTCATCTCTCCGGCCACGTCTTCGGGATTAGGCGAACTCACTGATTTATTCCTAAATCGAAGTTCCTTGAATTCGGCGAAAGAATCTTCCCCGGCGGCTAGCTGATCCCTGATTTCTTCCATAGTCTGGAACATGGTTGATCAAACCCCGTAACATCATGATGTCAAATGGCTAGTACCTGTTCTCCAACCTGGTCAGACGAGTAACTTGATAGACATTGATTCGGCCCAGGCCGCGCACGGTGATGGCTTCTTGTTCGGCGACCACATTGTCCTTAATCAGATCATAGGTTGGGGTGTCGACCAACATGAGCTGATCGGTCGCCTGGCTCTCCAATTTGGCGGCCAGGTTGACCGAATTCCCCAGGTAGGTGAACTCTCTTTTGATATAGTTTCCTAAAATAATCGCATAGATTTCGCCAGTGCTGACGCCCATGCGGACCTGGATATCAGTATCGACGCCATAGACCTGACGGAGTTTGCGGTTCTTGTGGATCAAGGCCCGATGGATATCCACCCCGGCTTTAATGGCATTGAGGGCGGCGGCCGGCGCCGGATGAGACCCGTGTTCAAATATGGCCATGAACCCATCGCCTAAGAATTTGTCGATGTAACCATCGTGTTGATAGATGATTAAACACAGGCGGTCGATTAATTCGTCGATCATTTTTACCGTCATGTCTTCGTCCGAACGTTTCATTAGTCCGCTGAAGCCCACGATATCGACAAAGATGGTGGAGGCGAATATCTTGGCCCGGTTTTTGGCCGCGGTAAAAGGATTGATGCTCCGGCCCAACCGGTTTCTGATGAACATAGAATCGTTATAGACCAGATCTGAAGTCAGCAACTCCGCTGACAGGTATTTATCAATCACCCTGGCCGTATTGAAGGCCCGAATAATCACGCTGTTAATCCCGAGTATCATGCCCACTTTGGCCGATTGCCGGAGATACTCAAAGGCTTCCATCTCCCGGTTGGTGGCGTAGTACATGGCTCCCATCTCGTACAGGATATCGGCCATGATTTGGTCCTGATCCTGACCGCGCTCCTGGGCCACCCGGATGATGGCGTGAATTTTTTTCTCGGCCCGGTCGTATTCGTGCATGGTTTTGTGGATCTTGGCGGCCAGCAGTCCAGCGCTAAGCTGCTCTAAGTGCATTCCTTCTTCTCTAAATTTTTGATCCAGTTCCAGCGCATCGGCCAGGGCCTCTTCCAAGAGATTTGAGACAAATCGCCATTCCGCCTGTTCCAATCTAGCCTTTAGCAAGCCTTTAGTATAATTGAGTTTAGAGAAAATATCCACGGCTTCATCGAGCCATCGGCCCACCGCTTGTTCCTTTAGGTCCATCAACCGGTTGATCCGGGAGAAATTGACCAGGGAATAGGCGTAGATCATTGAAGAAGTATCGTCGGCGCTCTTTAAGTACCTGGAGTATGAGTCTTCCTTGTCTAAGGCGATATATTTTCTGGCCCGGCTGTACCGGTTGAGAGCCAGATTAGCCGTGCCCAGCAAGGAATAGACTTCACCGGAAAACTTAGCCAGGGACGGATGAGTCAAAGTCATCTGCAGAGCCTGATTGAGGTAGAACTCGGCATCGAGGTAGTTTTTTTGGGCCAGATGGACATACCCCAAAGATAGATATATCTTCAGTCGCCACCGGTCAAAGACGGGGTCATCGGTTGTCTCCAGCGTCTCCAGGGCTTCGTCCAGCAGCTCCTCGGCCCGGGGAAGGTGATGTGTCTTCTGTAAGATTAAGTTTTTGTACCATTTCGTGACGGCGGCCAGGAAGGGGTTATCCATGTACCCGGCCACACCACGCTCAAATTCAGCCAGGGTTTTAAGGATTTGTTCGGTAGAACCGGAAATATCCAAGAAATGAAAAGTATCTCCAATCTTCTTGATATCGTTTTCCAGAGAGTGAGAGTTTGGCATAATATCCTCGATGAGGTGCCCGGCTTAGTGGCGCCGAAACCGTAACGCACAACAAAATGATGCGCATTTTGGATTATCAGAAGAAAAATGTCAAGGAAAGGTTGGAAGAGATGACCTTTGAAGGGGCTGCCCTGGGTAACGCTGAGAGGACTGGAGGAAATGTGGGTTGGCGCGAAAATTGCTCTTCTTTGAAGTCATGTTGCTAAACCCATGGAAAGGAGGCGGCCCATGAAAGTGGATCAGACGGCATCTGTTCGACCACCCGGAGTGCCCTATGCACCGAAGGACAAACCCGCTGTCGAGTTTAAGGAGATACTGTCGTCCTCAGGCACTTTGGAAGCAGCCCGGCAACTCCTTTCGACCACCCGACAGTCTCGGACCTTTGATCGTCTGGTCCGGCAGGATCCGGAAAAGGCAAAGCAGGTGGCTACATTAGTCGTGGAACGCCGCCAAGCTAAGGACCGGGTGCCCACCGACCAGGCCGCGCGAGCCGACTTCGATGCCTTGACTAACCGGTTAAAGCAATATCGCATTCATCTCTATAATTCTTCCCAGATCAGAGGAGGTCAATCCGGTTCTATCCAGACCAAATCCGTGACGGTGATACCGCCGTCTTCCCCTGCCGTAGGCGACGCCGTCAAAAATCCGTCGGTGAGTCCATCCCGCTCCGTCAACCAAACTGCCAAAGATTCGTCATTGGGTCAATCTCTGGTCAATGCGGCCAGAGGTAAACACCTTGGTAATCCCCGGTCTTCGGAAAACTGTTATGAGCTTATGGCTAATCTCTTGGAGGATGTGGGCGTCAACTACTATGGCCCCACCGGACTTTATAGTCATCTGGTCAACAAGGCCAGGCAGGAGGGCAAAGCCGGCAATGCCTATTTAACGGGTGAGGGCCTGACCGGCACTATTTGCGCTCCGCAAGACGTTAATCGTCTGATTATCTCCAAGAATGACCTGAAGAATCCCGCTAAAGCGGTTGACCAGGTCTGGCAGAAACTTGAGCCGCAACTGAAAGAAGGAGATATTCTGTCATTTTCATCCAAGAAATTCGGTCATACCGGGGTGGTTGGTCGCTATAAGGGAGAATGGTCCTACATAAATTCTGGTTACGCAGATCATCCGGTGGAATCCACGGCAAAATCTTCTCACCGAGTCGAGGAAGAAACCCTCAAAGATGAAGTCCTGGTCCACGCCAAGCGGGCCAGGAAGTATAACCAGGATTTGATGATCACCGTGGGGACGCCCAATCAAATCCAGGCCGCGCCTTATACCAGGGGGAGAGTGTTGGCCCAGGCCGACAAAGACGCCTCAGCGACGGAAGTCCGATAATAATGTTGTCGGGCCGGCTCGGGTGGTTAGTCTATGCGGGCGGTGCATTGGGTGGACAGGCCTAGGGTATCAGCCAGACCGGCGTTGATTTCCAGGGCGTATTTAGCCGGGGCCGGCGACTGGTATGTGGGGCAGGGGTCACCTTTGCAGGGTGGGAGGTTGTGGAGAATGCCGACGACGCGCATATCCTGGGAAAAGAAAACAATATCGAGGGGAATCAGGGTATTTTTCATCCAAAAGGTCAGCTTTTCATCTCCAGGATAGATAAAGAGCATCCCGGCATTTTTAGCCAGTTCTTTCCGAAACATCAGTCCTCTGGCTTTTTTCTCAGGAGTGTCCGCCGTTTCAGATAGAAATGCGGTGAGTTCTTGGCCCGACTGGAAGAACCGGATAGTTCGTTTGCCGTCGCCCTGGCAAGCCGTGGGACAGAAAAATGAGGCGAGCAATAGCAAAATGAGGACATTCTTCATCATGGCCACGTATAAGAGAAAGACCGCCCCGCCGGGGAACAAATATCCTCGCCGGTCAGAAGCGGTCTCGTCATTCAAGCATTTAGATAGTAAACGGCTAGTTAGCTTTGGGGTAGTTAGCTAGGGTTCGTTCGCTTCGGATAGTTTTCCGGGGATTATTTCCCCGGCGGCGTATCTGGTTTCCTAGGCTTTGGCTTCTTTAATGGCTTTGATTTCTTCTTTAAGCTGATCTACTTCTTCCTTATATTTCTTAAGTTCCTCTGCTGATTCGTAGCCGGCCGAATCGGCATCATCTTTGCGGAACTTGTCTTTGATTTCATCCAGCCCCAGGTACGTGGCTAACGCCCCGCCCAGCAATAAGGCTATCGGGATAGCTCCTTTTAATATGTCCAAAAAAGGTCCCCACCAGATGACCAGACCGATCAACCCTAAGACAACAGCTCCTCCCCCTCCAACTAAAGGCATCATGCGAATTCCCTCCTTAATGAAAAAAAATATTCAAACCTCTTAATATGCTTCTATTAACATATCACGGGAAAAGAAGCAAGAAAATTGGGCTGTGCGTCTTGAAATTATTTCGATTCCCTTTGTCGCGGCCAATGGTTATAGGAAGAAGTGTTGGGGCGGGGACAAAGCTGAAAAGAGTTGCCGGGACGATTATTTTTTCATTGGTTGGGATTTTTTAGACGTGTTTTGTCCGCCGGCCTGGTTCCGGGCGGTGCCGGGTCTTGCTTTTTTATGTAATCTCATCAATAATAATTACCTTGCCCAGGTCTGCAAAGTACATCGAATCTGAAACAAAGGAGTTGGTGCGATGCCTTTGGTGCTGCTTATTGCCCTGTTCGGAGCCCTCGGGTGCCTGGCCCGGTACTATGGTTCCGGGTGGGTTTATAGCCTTTTGGGAAGGGGGTTTCCCTATGGAACCATGGTGGTTAACGTCCTTGGGGCGTTTCTCATCGGCTTGATTATGGAGTTTAGTCTCCGAAGCAATCTGGTTCCGCCCGACCTCCGAACTGGCGTGACAGTCGGCTTCCTGGGGGGATTAACCACATTTTCTACCTTCAGCTATGAAACATTCAGGCTGATTGAGGCGGGACAGTGGCTGATCGCCTCTTTGAATGTCGTGATAAATGTTTTAGCCTGTCTTTTTTTTACCTGGCTGGGGATTATGGCCACCAGGTGGTTGTAAGATCAGTCGGACGTATCCCGGGCCGGCTACTCCGCCGGATCTGGGGGAGCTTTGGTGATGGGAGAATGGAATGAAAGCAGTGTTGGTTTCAATCAGACAACCATATGTCGATTTGATCCTGCACGGACGGAAAACCGTGGAGTTGCGGCGACGAGCGTTTTCGCGGCTGGTGGACCTGTTATTCATCTACGTCCCCAGGCCGGTTCAACGGATAGCAGCCTATGCCTCAGTGCGGCAAATGGACAAAGATACGCCGGAAAATATCTGGTTCCGGTATCACCAGACGGTGGGGGTTAACCGGGATGAATATCTGGCCTACTATACCGGGTCCGAATCAGCAGTGGCTATCGTTTTAGGGCCGCCGGTAAAGTTGCCGCGACCGATCCCCTTGGCGGAGTTGGGCCTGGCCCCTCCTCAGAGCTATATATATCTACGTGACAGCCAGACCGATTACCTGCTTGGTCAACTGAAACAGCCATTGGATGGAAATCGGCTCGTATAGGATTCCGCCCGGATGAACTACGTCCTAAAGCTGTTGACATTGAGCTAAAAATGCGGGTATAAGATGGCACCAAGGTGATCATCGGAGGAAGACGTTACCTATGAAAACTGCCGCTACATTTTCTTGCATCATTATCGTGTTGCTATCCTGGTCGCTTTTTCCCGGATGTGCCTCTGATAAGTCGAAGGCTGCCAAAAAGGACGAACCGCCAATGGGGCACCTGATGGTGTCTAACATCTGCATCTCCGGTTTTGGGACCTATCAGGCGGACCCGCCGAGCGGATTATATCGGCCCGGCATATATAAGGTCAATCTGTTCTTTATTCCTGATCCCGTTCGTAGCCCAGGCGGCCAAGCCAGGGTTGGACAGGCCGAAAAGAAACGTCTGGTGGAGTCTACCACGGTAACGATCAAGGAAGGAGAAACCACCGAGGTTTCATTTTATAAATGCTATTAAAGATGCGCTAGCCGCCCACCGGCCCGAACGTCTGCCTGCCCTTTGGGGAACAGGTGGTCCATGAGTGCCGATCAACGTGCTTGCTGCCGGGAATCAGCCGTGAATGTCAACCCCAAGAAAATATTTATAACCAAATGGTTGTTTGCGGCCTTCGTTTTTTTTACCTTTTCGCTGCGGTTGAGTATCGAGTTCAACCTTGTCGCCGTGTGTATCTTCGCTTCCTTGGTCGTCATTGATTTCCTGGCCGATATATTTCCCAAAAAGAAAAAATACCTCAATCTCACCTTCTCCTCCCGGCCCAACCGTTCTTTGGATGACGCCAATTCCGGGCATCCCAGTGACCGTTATTTCGAGGCTGACCAGGCCGGCCCAACCAACCGTCACCCCGGGGAGAAATGACCATTTGTCATTTTGAACGGATGGTTTTCACTTTGTCATAATTTCTTGATGGAGGTGTTGTCCCGGACGGTGAGCTGGCTATTAACAAGAAAAGGCCGACTGAAGCTTAATGACTTCAACCGGCCTTTTTTTTCTGGAATGGCGGAGGGAGAGGGATTCGAACCCCCGGACCTTTCGGTCAACGATTTTCAAGACCGTCTCCTTAAGCCGCTCGGACATCCCTCCAATCTCAGGAGCATGGCTTCTGTTGCTGAACCAAGATAACATAATATTATATCCCATTTTGAATAAAAAGCAAGAGATTTGTTGCTCAGGCAGGGCGAATACGTAAAATAATTCTTGAACGGCTGAGTCAAAATAAGCTCCTAAATAACCTCTATCTCCAGTGGGGCCGGGCACCCCGAAATCAAAAGCATAGCCGGAACTTGACATCGGCGGGTGAATGCTTATTTTAAAATCATAACTACATGGGAACAGGAATTATTATCAGCCAGAAATTTAACCTGCCCAGTCATGGGGCACGAGCCGGGTTATTGCAACCCCGGCTTTTTTTGTGGAGGTAATTGATGAGTGGAGATAGCCTTACTCGCCGGAAACACTGTGGCCCACCGGAGTTTGACTTAACTGCGGAAGCATTTGCCCGTCAGGATGAAGACGATGATGCCGTGTTTTATGCGACGGAGCGGTTCGTCAACCACCTTGACTCACTGGCCCTGGACACCGTAGAAAGGGTAATTGGGGAGTTGGTTATTGAAGATGATCCCGTGATATTGGACTTGATGACCGGTGCGGATTCCCATATCCCGAGTCAGCTTAAGCCCGTCAAAGTCGTCGGACTGGGGTTAAACGAAAAAGAACTGTCGCAAAATAAAGCTCTGACCGAATTCGTCATTCATGATCTGAATAAATGTCCGACCCTCCCTTTTCCAGACAATACCTTTGACGCCGTGATAAACACAGTCTCGGTCGACTATCTCACCCAGCCGGTTGAGGTATTTAAGGAGGTAGGCAGAATCCTGAAGCCTGGAGGCTTGTTTCTGATTATCTTCTCCAATCGAATGTTTATGCCCAAGGTAGTCAAGGTCTGGCGTGAGGCTCTGGAAGAGCGGCGGGTCGATATTGTTAAGTGGTGGCTGACCCGGTCGCAGGAATTTGAGATGCCGGACGTTTTTGTTTCCAGAGGCAAACCAAGACCTGCGGATGACAAATACGCCGGGTTGGGCCTGCCCAGTGATCCCGTTTACGTCGTTTATACAGACAAAAAGGGCGCGGCAGAAACCAAGAAGGCCAGGCCGGAGATTAACCTGGAGTATGGTCGGCGATTAGGTCCGGAAGAACTCCAGAGACTCCAGAAAGAGATCAAGCACACTCTGTCTTGCCCGCATTGTGGCCAGAAAATGCGGAAATGGGAAGTCCCGGATACCCCGTTTGGCTGTAACTGGGATCACGAGTTTATGTATATCTGTTTCAACGATGCCTGCCCCTATTTTGTGCGAGGCTGGGAAGTGATGCAGCAGAACGGCGTGGGGGGGAAATCGTATCGGCTGATGTGGCATCCGGTGCGGGATTATTGTGTTCCGGTACCGGTGCCGTCGTTCCATGCCCTCAAAGAAAGCATTATCGACTAACTGCCATTAGGGTGCGCTTTCCTTGATACTGCCCGGATTTCCTGTGGCTGTCGGCCGGAGGAGCGCCTGGAAAAGGTGGCACCCCGGTCCAGACGTCAAGGAGATAGGAGGAGTCAGATCGCCTCAATCACTTCATCTACATGTCCCTTGACTTTCACTTTGGTCCAGACCTTTTTGATGACGCCGTCAGGGCCGATTAGATAGGTGGATCGAATAACTCCCAGAGATGTTTTGCCGAATTGTTTCTTCTCGCCCCAGACTTGATATGATTCAAGAACCTGGCGGCCGGGGTCGCTGAGAAGAGGGAAATTTAGGCTGTTTTTCTCTTTAAACTTCCGGTGGCTGGCCAGGCTGTCTTGGCTTATCCCGATAACTATGGCTTTGTTTCGGATGCGGTTAAAGCTATCTCTGAAATCGCAAGCTTCTTGGGTGCATCCGGGGGTGCTGTCTTTGGGATAAAAGTACAAAACGAGATACTGGCCTTGACCCAGCAGGCTGGACAGGCGAATCTGCTTTTCCTGCCCCGCTGCGTCAATGCCGTCGAGACAAAAATCAGGTGCAGTGGTTCCAACTTCCAACATGTTTGGCCTCCGTATAGAGCTTACCGGCTCTGCGGGTTGACATCTCTAAGAGATGGAGGTTTTGGTAAGTGATTTGATCATACATCCGGCTTGGGTCGGGACATCACCTCATCAGACGGTGAACGGGTCAGGCCACCTGGTACCGACCAGTCACTTCCCAGGCCAATTAAAGTACGACGTTGCAGGCCTGGGGCGACCGCGGCGAAAATGAATCAATCGTCCGGAACAATTCCTGGGGATTAATCGGCTTAGACACATATCCATCCATACCGGCCTCGAAACAACGTTCCCGATCCCCTTTCATGGCATAGGCCGTCATGGCCACAATCGGGATATGGCCGCCGATTTGTTTTTCTTTTTCTCTGATGGCCCGGGTGGCCTCCAGGCCGTCCATTTCGGGCATCTGGACGTCCATCAAGATCAGGTCAAAGCGGTTATTTTCTAAAGCTTCCAGAGCTTCTATCCCGGTCCCGGCCGTGGCCAGGGTGTGGCCTTGCTTTTTCAATATATGCGAAGCCAATTTCAGATTAACCGGATTGTCTTCTACCAACAAGAGGTGGAGGGGCCGGACATCACTGCGCAAGGCATACCGGGTAACTAATTGAGGACGCTGATCTGGGTTTTTAGGCGAACCCATGACTCGGGTGATGGCCGAGAGGAGATCGGTTTGTTTAACTGGCTTTAAGAGATAGGCGGCGATTCCCAACTCATGGCAACGGTTGGCGTCACCCCGCACCCCCACCGGGGTGAGAATGATTATCTTAACTGTAGAGTAGGCCGGCGATCTCAAGATTCTCTCGGCCAAATCAAAACCATCTATCCCAGGCATGTAGGCATCCAGCAGGATCAACTCAAACGGGCCTTCGGATTCCCCGACATGTCGCAAAGCGGCTAATGCGGCCATACCGCTTTCCACAGTGGTCGGCTTTATATGCCAACTGGTAAGCATTTCTTTGAGCATCCGCCGGCTGGTTTTGTTGTCGTCGGCCACCAGGACCCGCACCCCCCGCAACCGCTCCGGATCTATTGACACCGGTTCCAGGTCTGCGACGTCTTTGTGCGTGGGCAGCCCGAAATGGGCCGTAAAATAAAAAGTACTACCCCGGCTTTCATCGGATTCCAACCAAATGCGTCCCCTCATCATCGCTACCAGCCGAGAAGAGATGGCCAGACCCAGGCCGGTGCCGCCATGTCGCTTTGAGGCGGATCCGTCAGCTTGAACAAAGGGAGAGAAAATCTCCTGCTGTTTGTCGCAGGGGATCCCGACGCCGGTGTCTTTGACCGTGAAAAGCAAGGTAAGCCCACTGTTTGACCTGCATTCGGTTGAGACGGTCACTACTATCTCGCCCTGGTCGGTAAATTTGACGGCATTGCCGACCAGATTGAGGATGATCTGACGGAGGCGGCCGGGATCACCCATAAGGTTATCCGGCACATCCGGCCCAATATAATAGGCCAGTTCCACCCCTTTTTCGTGGGCCCGTTGGGAAACGACGCCGATCATATCCCCGATGCTGTCTCGGAGGTTAAAAGGCATCTCGCTGAGTTCCAGCTTGCCCGCCTCAATTTTTGATAAGTCAAGGATATCATTTAGAATATATAGCAAGGTCTCGGAACACTTTTTGATCGTTTCCAAATACTCGCGTTGTTCCGGAATCAAGTGTGTTTGCAGGGCCAGCTCGGTCATGCCGATGATCCCATTCATGGGCGTCCGGATTTCATGACTCATGTTGGCCAGGAATTCGCTCTTGGCTTCGTTGGCTTTTTCTGCTTCCAGGGCTAATCTGCTGCTCCGCTCCACGGCCAGCTCCAGCTTTTGATTGGTCGCTTCGGTGAATTCTTTGGCCAGCCTCAGTTGCTCCTCGATAACCTTCCGTTCGGTGATATCCAACATTACCCCGACCAGGCCGGCCAGGGCGCCGCTGGTGTCGAAATAAGCGGCCTTATAGATGAGCAGGTCCCGTTCTTCGCCATCAGCAGACTTCATAATTGACTCGTAAGTCTGGCGGCCGGTCTGAGTAAACAATTCCTGATCCATGCGGGCATAAACCTCGGCCAGCCTTAGGGGATGGACATCGTAAAGAGATTTGCCGATAATCATTTCCTTTGATTTGCCTAGGAATCTTTCGAAGGCCACGTTGCATCCCTGGTAAATGCCACGCTCGTCTTTATAGAATACCGGAGCCGGTATGGCATCAATCAGGTTTTGCAGGAAATGTAAGTTTTCTTGAATAATTTCATCGCGGTGTTTCCGTTCGAGATGAATTCCGACCATAGCCGCGGTAGTTCGTAACAGCCGGACATCTTCTTTATTCCATAGGCGTTGCTCCCCGGTGTCGTCAAATCCGATGAATCCATGCCACTTCCCTTCCACCCAGATGGGCAAGATCAGGATCGAGACGATGTCTTGGAGGGTCAGCAGGTTTCGTTCTTCTTCGGGAAAGGATTCGGTTAGTCCGGCGATGGGTTTGCCCGCGGCGAGTTGTGTTTGCCATCGGGTAAATCCCTCGCGGTAGAAAAAGCCCTGCAGTTTTTGACCCCAGGCTTGCGGCGTGACGCCCATGGCGCAGACTTCGACAGTTTTCCGGGCATACAGACCCTCGATGGGGTCTCCTTCATTTTCAAAAAGATAGACCCGACTGGCTGCCGACGCCTCGAGTAAGTGAGCCAGAGCTTTGCTCAGAGCCTGGTGATCGTCGGACAGCAAGGCTTGGGAAGAGGCGGTCAGACCTTTCTCGTATAGGAGACGATTGGTCATGGCTTGTTCCGCTTTTTTTCGGTCTGTAATGTCAATGCTCATGCCATAGCGGACGATTCGACCGTCAGGCCAGGTGATGGCCTTGCCGATGGATCGGTGCCAGCGGTCAATGTTGCGATTGTAGAACTCCGATATATGTGTTTTTCCGATGTTGTCGCCCAGGATGTGGGGATTGGTGCAGAAAGAACAGGGAGCATCTAATCCTTGCAGAGTCCGGTAGCACTTCCGGCCGACCACCTGACCCAGAATTCCGGTTAACGCAGCGTTGGCATAGAGCATCTCATGGGTGGTGGGATCAACGACATAAATAATCTCATCAATGCTTTCAAAAATAGACAACAATTGTTTTCGTTCAAAATCCAGGGCCCGTTGGAAGCGCTTGCGGCCGTCTATGTTTCGGGTAACGCCCAAAATGCCTATCCGCCGGCCCTGGTCATCATGAAGCGGATTGGCAATCACCTCCGTCCAGACGGTTGACCCGTCTTTGCGGGTCATCTCTAATTCAATGGTCCAGGGCGGATCATCATCCGGAGCCGGTTCTGTCTTCACCTTGTCGGCGATCCATTCCAAGGTCTGTTGATGTGAACCGGCCGCCGCTACCTGGTCAAACGGCTGGGACATGATTTCTTCCGGGGTGTACCCCCGGAGACGTTCCACCGAGGGACTGACATAGGTCAATTTGAGGTCATTATCCATGGTCCAGATGACGTCGGTGGCGTTATCGGCTAAGTAGCGGTACCTTCTTTCACTTTCTTTAAGAGCCTGCTCGGTTTTCTTGCGTTCGGTAATTTCTCGAAGGATAATCGCGGCTCCGGAGACTCTTTCCAGGCCGTCTCGAATCGGCGACACGCTAATGGATACATCCACCAGCGAGCCGTTTTTCCGCCTCCGGACGGCGTCAAAATGGTCAACTTTGGCCCCATGGGTAATCCTGTCCATAAGCTTCGGGAGTTCGTCCGGATAACCGGGTGGCGCTAGCAAGGACACGGTCCGTCCAATGGCTTCATGGGCGCTGTAACCGAACAGCTTCTCCGCGCCGTTGTTCCAACTTCGGATTGTCCCATCGAGCATGTTTCCGATAATGGCATCGTCCGATGATTCTATAATCGCGGCCAGCGCCCGGCGTTCCTCTTCAGTCTGCCGGCGTTCCATGGCGTATCGTATGGATCGGGAAAGCAGGTTGGCGTCGATCTCTCCTTTGATCAGGTAGTCCTGTGCGCCCTGGCGGACCGCTTCACAGGCCATCTCTTCATCGTCGGTCCCGGTCAAGACGACGATGGCTGTTTGTCCGGAAAGCTGGTGGATCTTAGCCAGGGTTTCTAATCCCGTACTGTCGGGAAGGGAGATATCCAGTAGGATGGCGTCGAAAATTGCAGACGATAACATCTCAAGCGCATCTGAAAGCCGTCCCACCGTCTTAATATCATATGCAACCAGGGCGACTTTAGCCAGCATGTCCTGAATAACCAAAGCATCTGCCGGGTTGTCTTCCACCATCAGAACCCGGATTTTTTTTACAACCATGGACCATCCTCCCAGACCCATCTTACAAAACCTATTCATAAAACCACCAAGTCAGTTATTACCCACATCTATTTTCTAAAATCGAAGGTAGTTCCGTTAGACGGCCAACCGGCGGAAGTAGTACTCTGGTTTATGAGATTTTAAGGCTTGAGGTAGCGTCGACATTTCCCTGAGTGGAAATCCATTTGAAAAAGAGAGCGACACAATCCGGGCAGAGCTGGCTACCCTGAACATCTTCAAGCACCTGAAGGGCCTGATCCAGGGGTAGCCCTTTGCGGTAGGGACGGTCGCTGGTCAGGGCGTGGTAGGTGTCTGCAACAGCAGTCATTCTAGCCCATTGGGAGATATTGTGCCCGCTCAAACCTTCGGGATAGCCTTTCCCGTCAA
>JADFYC010000420.1 GCA_015233295.1 Deltaproteobacteria bacterium
AGGACGTCCGGGAGCTCATCTTCGAGAAATTCGTTCAAGCCCGCGGTTCCGAATCCAAATTCGGTACCGGCCTGGGTTTAACCTTCTGCCGCATGGCGGTGGAGGCCCATGGGGGACACATCTGGGTTGACGGCCGGGTCAAAACCGGATCAACCTTTTCTTTTACCATCCCGGTAGGGGTTGGCGATGATTTGAAACCAGGACCAGGATCTGACCCGGCACCCGTAAACAGCATAACAACGCGGCTGGGCGGCCACAGAAATTAGGCTTAACCGCGAGGAGAGGCTGTTTTTTCTGTTCACCGGCTACCCTTTATGTTATAGTTCGACTCGAGCTTGCAGCCTCAGGCTGAATCTCAGATTTTGCAGTAACTAAAACTGAATTTACGAATCTGAAGTTTTTCTTGTCAATCGCCTGCGTTAATGGCCCGGCCGTGGCCACTCACCTGGCCGAATTAACCTTTTTTTCAATTATTTTTTTTTACTTCGCCGGAGGCACCATGAATTTCAGAAAACGACCCGAAAACCTTCCCGAGGACATGACCACCGAGCAACCGTCCGAGGAAATGACGACGGAACAAGCTCCCGAGGAACTGGCTAAAGGTAAAAACTATAAACTATATGCGGTTGTAATCATTGCTGTCCTCTTCGTGATAGCCACCGCCATCCCCTTTTTCTTTTCCCACACCCCATCGTCTGATTCCAAGCTCGGGATGACGTCGTCTCTGTCGGATAAGAAACCAGATTTTAGGCCACCGTCAGACCTGGGAAAACCTTCTATCCCAATGGCCCCGTCGTCATCATCCGGTTCTCCCTCGGTCCCATCCGACTCCAAAATGGCTCCTCAGGCGCAGCAGTTTAAGGCTCCGTCTATGCCGGCCGCACCACCAGTCGCACCCTCAGCCGCTTTGCCGGCAGATAAACTGGACAGCAAAGGCGCACCGGGAATGCAGCAAAAGACATTGCCTCCCCTGCCCCCTAGAGAAGCCTTACTGGGACTGACCTTTACTTCTGCCGTGATCGATGTCATGGACTACGAGCTAAATCAACGAATGTTCGGGTGGCGGCCCAGCAGCTTCTTCTTTGGCAAGCTGGCCTTGACGGACAACGTGAACAATACTCAAATGGGCGTCCTGACGGTTGTCCGTCGGATACTGATTGTGTTTAACGACAAAATTGGCCGTTTCTCCGATTCATTTGAGGTTAATCCCCATATCAACAACGCCTTCAACAACTTCAACTACAGTGCGGATAAGTTTTGGTTCACGGCCACCACGAGCATGTATAACGATGCAGTGAATCAATTAAAGACCTATCGAAAAGATTTAGAAGCCGGCAAGGCGGTGTTTAATAATTCCTCTGCGGCCATGGTCAATATCTTGGGCGGATGTCTCGAAGTGTTGGGCAACGCTCACAGCAACTTGATTAAACAAACGGAAGACGACGGCAGTCCGGTAAGCTGGTTTAGACAAGATGACTACTTCTATTATGCCAAAGGCGTGGCCGTGGCCATGTCCAAAATTCTGAACGCCGCGGTGGTTGATTTCCAAGATAAATTAGCCCGCGCCGGGACGACCGATGTCGTTCGAGGGGCTGCGGCCTCGCTCGAAAAGGCGGCCAAACTACAGCCGTTGATTGTTATGGACGGTGGATTGGATTCCTTTTTCCCCAACCACCGGGCTAACCTGAGTTCCTTATACAGTGACGCTTTCCAGAAATTGAGCGCCGCCAGAAGCAACATGGGCACCTACGACAGACTCTAAAGTCACCCCGGCACCGGTCGTCTTCAGACCAGGCCGCATGGTAGGTGACGTTCGACTCACCCTCGTACCCCGGACTCCGGTTTGGGGTGCGAGCCACACCACCCCAAGGCATTAAACACCGGCCACCACCCTGTAGCCCGCCGCTAAGGTTCTTCCTGGTTCCACCAAAATTCTTCTACCCTGAGTGAATTAATTATGTGCGGAATCTTCGGACTCACTCACCCCCCTGGCGCCCCCGAGTCAATACTTCAGGCCATGGGGAAAATCCTGGCTCATCGCGGGCCTGATGGAGAGGGTTCTTTCGTCTCGGAGGAGGTGGCCCTGGGGATGCGGCGACTGAGTATCCTGGACCCGACTCGCGGTCAGCAACCATTCTATAACCAAAACCGGACCGTAGGGGTAGTCTGTAACGGTGAAATCTACAACTTTATCGAGTTGCGAAGTCATTTGATGGAGAAAGGATATCGGTTCCAGACCAATTGCGATGTTGAAGTTATTCCCCATTTATATGAAGAGTACGGCATCGCCTTCGTTCATCGGTTGAATGGTATGTACGGCATGGCCATCTATGACCTGGGCCAAAACATCCTGTATCTGATTCGGGATCGCCTGGGCGTCAAACCATTATATTATTCCCTCGCCGGCCGTCACCTTATATTCGCCTCCGAAATTAAGGCCCTGTTCCAGACTGATCTGGTAGCTAAAGAAATCGATTTGGAATCGCTCAGTGTACTACTTGACTTGATGTACCTACCGGCCCCCGCCACCCCCTTCAGCCAGATCAAAAAGCTTCCTCCCGGCAGTTATCTCAAATGGCGCGCCGGGGTCTGTGAACTAGTCCCATATTGGACGATGGCCTTGCCGGAGGCCTGCATTCAAGATGAACCCCGCCTGGCCGAGACATTGGAGGGTTTACTAGAGGATAGCGTTCGCCTGCAGATGCGGAGCGATGTCCCGATTGGTTGTTTCCTGAGCGGCGGCATTGATAGTTCAGCGGTTACCGCCCTGGCCTCCCTCCAAACCAGCCTGCCCATGACCACCTGGCATGTGCGCGGCACCGACATGCAAGGCAAAATGGACGAAAGCCCTTTGGCCGCGGCCGTCTCCCGCAGGTATGGCACCCGTCATTTCACCAAGAGCCTGGCTGATGAAGATTTGATCACGGAGTTGCCCAAACTCATCTGGCATTTGGAGGAACCCATCGGTGACGGCGCCTTTGTTTTGACCTACGGCCTGGCCAAGATGGCCGCGGAGAAAGTCAAAGTCATCCTAAGCGGAGCCGGTGGGGATGAGTTATTCGGTGGCTATGCCCATTACCGGAACCTCTACTTTGGGGAATCTCTCATAAAAAGACTTTTATTTGACAAGCAGGTGGAGTCTTCCTATTACGACCGGATGGCTCCCCGCCATGCCTCCCGTTGGCCGGAATATTTTCCCTGGCATCGGGTCTCGGTGTCCCGAAAAGAAGAGTTTGATCACCCAGTTAATGCAAATCGGTCCCAAGACCCCTTGAACGCCCTGATGTTGGCTGATCTACGGTGGTAT
>JADFYC010000421.1 GCA_015233295.1 Deltaproteobacteria bacterium
ATGAAAGTCCCTTTAAGCTGGCTTCGAGATTACGTCGATATCAACGTTTCGCCTCAATATCTGGCCGATTCCCTGACCATGGCCGGGCTGGAGGTGGAAGAAGTAATCCGGCTGGATAAGAATTTAGATACGGTCGTGGTCGGCCTGGTCACTTCTTGCCGACGTCATCCCCAAGCCGACAAATTGAGTTTACTCACCGTAGACACCGGTAAGGACATCCTGCCCATTGTTTGCGGGGCGCCGAATGTGGCCGAGGGCCAACTGGTCGCGCTGGCCCTGGAAGGCACACTCATGCCCGGCGGCCAGGCTATCACGGCCGCGATAATTCGAGGTCAGGAATCCAGAGGGATGGTTTGTTCTGAGGCCGAACTAAATATAGGAGATGACCACTCCGGGATCATGATCCTGCCCACCGGCCTGACCCTGGGCACCCCGGTGATTGAGGCGCTGGGCCGAACGGATTACCTGTATGAAATCGGGATCACTCCTAACCGGGCCGATTGTTTAAGCCTGATCGGGGTGGCTCGTGAGGCGGCCGCCATCCTGGGACAAAAGCTGCGTTATCCGGAGCTGATCCTGGACGAAACCGGGCCGGACATAGCCGGTCTCACCTCGGTCACTATTCTTGACGATGTCAAATGCCCTCGATATGCCGCCCGCCTGGTCCAGGGGGTGACCATTGGTCCATCCCCGGCCTGGATGCGCCGCAGACTGGAATCCGCCGGAGTCCGGGCCATTAACAACGTGGTCGACGTGACCAACTATGTCATGATGGAATATGGCCAACCGCTCCACGCCTTTGACTACCACCGGTTGGAAGAGGGCCACATCGTCGTTCGGGCGGCCGGCTCCGGCGAGACTTTTACCACCCTCGACGGCACCGCCCGGCCCATGCAAGAGGAGATGCTGTTCATCTGCGACGGCCGAAAACCCGTGGCCCTGGCCGGGATCATGGGCGGGCTGAACTCTGAAATCAAAGACGACACCTCGGACGTGTTGATCGAAAGCGCTTATTTCAATCCATCCAACATCCGGCAGACATCGAAAAAACTTGGGCTGTCCACCGAGGCCTCCTTCCGGTTCGAGCGCGGTGTGGACCCAGTGGGGCTGATATCCGCCCTGGACCGGTCCGCCCAGTTAATCGCCCGGCTAAGCGGCGGCCGGATCTGCCGAGACCGGTGCGACTGCTATCCTCGCCCGGTCACCCGGCCGTCCATCCGGTTCGAGTTACCCCTGGCTCAGCGTTTCTTGGGCCTGGAGATCAGCCCGGACACGGCCGTGACCATGCTAAACTCCATTGAGATTCCGGTAACCGGCGAAGGAAACGGGGCCTACACCGTTTCTCCGCCTCCATTCCGGGGTGATCTGAGCATTCCTGAGGACATCTACGAAGAACTGGTCCGGCTGAACAACGGGTTTAACCGCGTCCCCACGACATCGCCTTTGAGCCGGGCCGTGTCCAGGAAACCCATGCCGCACCTGGTCATGGCCGCCCGGGCCAAGGATGTCTTAGCCGGGATCGGATTCACCGAGGTGATCAACTACAGCTTCATCTCTCCCAACCTGGTCGGGGCCCTGGACCTGGACAGTCAAGATGAGCGGTTCAAATTCGTCAAGGTCCTCAATCCTCTGTCCGAGGACCAATCAGTTATGCGCACCTCTCTATTGCCCATGCTCCTGGTCAATGCCCGGCAAAACGGTTATCACCGAAACCACGACCTGGCTTTGTTTGAAACCGGCAAGGTCTTTTATCGCCGGGAAGATAATGCCCTACCCCGGGAAGTGACCATGTTGTCGGGTCTGATTACGGGCCGGCGGGCTGAGGAAGCCTGGTATGCCGACGTATCCCCGGTCGATCTGTACGACCTCAAAGGCGCGCTGGAAGCTTTCTGTGACGGGATGAATCTGGGGCAGGTGGATATTTCGCAACCCGCCCAGGCCGCCTTCCTCCAACCCGGAGAAGCCGCGGAGATTAGATTGCAGGATCAGCCGGTAGGTATTATGGGGCGCCTGGCCGGGCCGGTGACTGCCGCTTTCGATCTCCGGGCCCCGGCATATATCTTTGACCTCGATTTCGACCGGTTGTTAACCTGTGCCGGCCAGGCGTTTACTTATCGTTCCCTACCCCGCTATCCCGGTGTGGTCCGGGATCTGGCTCTGGCCGTGGCCGAGCAAGTGGCGGCAGGACAAATAATCCAGATCATCCGCGGCCTCAATATAGATATAATCGAAGATATTATTCTCTTTGACCTCTATCGGGGGAAACACCTGGCTGAGGGGGAAAAGGGCCTGGGATTTCGTATAGTTTACCGCTCCGTTGAACGAACCCTGGAAGACGCCGAAGTAAACAGTCTGCATGAACAAGTGATTGCCGCCGTATCCGCCCAGGCCGGAGCCAGACCGCGGTAATCATCAAGAAAGCACAACGTTGAACTTCTCGGTTCTTCCCTGTTATTTCGAGCGAAGCGAGATATCTTAAGATTCATCACATCCGTTCGGAATGACAAAGTGGAGTTCATTGTTTTTTTGGCTGCGGCTGGGTCGCACGGTGTTTTGTCGTTCGTGAATTGATTGGGGAGAGGTCTGACGTGGACCCGGAAATTCCCGACAAGATGTATTTTAAAATCGGCGAGGTAAGCCAGATCGTAGGGGTCGAGGCCTATGTGCTGCGCTATTGGGAGTCCGAATTCAAAGTCATCAAACCATACCGGGACAGCTCCAAACAGCGGCTATATACCCGGAAGGATTTGGAGACCATTCTTTATATCAAGAAACTCCTTTATGAAGAGAAGTATACCATCGCCGGGGCGAAGAAATCCCTAAAGGCCCCACGCAATCAGCAGTTATCTCTTAATCTCCCCAAAAAAGATTACCGGTCCCTCCTGGAAGAGATCAAACAAGACCTGATCAATCTAAAAGAAAGTCTGGAGTAACTGCTCTGACGCTGAAACTGCCCTGGTGGTCAAGAAGACGGGCCGAAATGTTCCCGGATGCCTTTCTTATAAATTTTGCCGGACCCGGTCTTAGGCAATTCTTCCAAAAAGAAAATCTTCTTTGGCGACTTATACCCGGCGATCTTAGACTTGCAGAAGAAGATGATCTCTTCCGCAGAAATATCCTCGCCCGGTCTTGGCACCACCGCGGCGGCCACGGCCTCACCCCATTTTTCGTCCGGGAGTCCGACCACTGCCGCCTCCAAGATTTTGGGGTGGCTGTATAAGACGTTTTCCACCTCAATGGAAAAGACGTTCTCTCCGCCGGTAATAATCATGTCCTTTTTCCGGTCAACGATATTGACGTAA
>JADFYC010000422.1 GCA_015233295.1 Deltaproteobacteria bacterium
CCCGGGTTGCCTGCAACCATACTTTGCACGGCCACAATTGACTCTTTTGAACGCACCTGTTTCTCGTCACCTTCCTCCGGGATGGCATAAAGACGTTAAGACTTCTCGCTTCGGTCGAAATGACAACATCCGAAGTGATAGTGGGGCAAAATGTTTTAAGTTCGGCCCCCTTGTCATTTATAGCGAAGCGAAAAATCTTAACACATGCTTGCCCTGTGCCTTTTTGAAAAGAGATAATTATGACTGTTCACAGTATAATAACCCGAAGCTCGCAACGCGCAACCCGAAACACGAATTTAGCCGGAGGTCGTCATGTCTATTTACACCGCCATGTATGCCGGAGTTAGCGGCCTTGATACGAACGGAAACTCGCTGAACGTAATCGGCGACAACATCGCCAACGTCAACACCGTGGGGTTCAAAGGGGCGCGAGCTGACTTCCAAGACGTGCTTTACCAGACGGTGTCCGCGGCCGGGGCTGTTTCTCAGGTTGGTCGAGGGACAACTTTGAGCGCCGTGCTTGGCGACTTTAACCAGGGCTCGTCCGAGACGACCGCATCGCCGAGCGACTTACTCATTGGCGGATCCGGCTTTTTTATGGTAAAGCAGGAAAATAGAGGGATGTTTTACACTCGGGCCGGCAATTTTCACTTTGACAAAAACGGATACATGATCAACCCGTCCGGGTTGAAGGTCCAGGGCTGGCTGTTGAATCCCACGACCACTGAACCTACGGGCGCTATTACCGATATCAAGGTTCCTACTCAATCCTCTCAGCCCCAAGCCACGACCGGCATCAATATGGCGGTCAACTTGGATTCCTCAGTTCAAATCAAGATGACCCCGGCCACTCTGACCTCCAACCCGGCGGTTACGAGCAACTTTGTCTTTGAAGCCGGTAAGAATGACAAATTGTATGCCAACATCAACGGTACGGATCAGGAAATCGACCTGGTCACCGCCAATGCCCTGAACGCTGATACCGTCTATACCGGAGCCCAGGTGGCCTCGGCCCTATCCTCCCAGTTGAACATAGCCGCTGGGTCGACAAACGGATTTACAGTCAGTTATGACAACGCCACCGGGCACTTCAACATAGCCAACGCCACCGGTACCAGTGCCGTATTCCATATGGACGCCACCACCTCCACTGCGGCCAACTCCCTGGGCTTTGTCAAGGCCGGAGATACAACCGCTTCAGCCGCCACCCCTGCCGCCGGTAATACCGATGTTCATTACGTCATCGTCTCCGACACCACAAGTCAAAAAGGAAACAATAGCTTTAATATTAAGGTCGATAGAAACGCCAATACCGGCGGCTACGTCAGCGTCACTTTGCCTGATGGGGCCTACAGTACGGATCAGATGCGCCAGGCTCTGGAAACCGCCATCAACAATGCCGAATCGGCGTCTGGTGAACCAGGCCGGGTGGCGGTGAGTTACGATGATAACCTGGGGGTATTTCAGATTTCGTCGAATACCCGGGGCGACAATTCCTTTATCCAGGTGACAGCCGGAAAAACGGACTTTCTGAGAACCATCAACGTTACTAATTACAATGAGGTGAGTGGGGCCAACGGCACCTCGGCGCACGGCCAGACCTCCTCATATACCGACATAAAAGATCTCTATAACATCACTTCCGGCAACAATGGATTGGTTTTTCAAATAGGCTCTGCCGCGACTGTCTCTCTATCCGTGGCAGCCGGGACCTATTCCGGGGCTGCTCTGGTCACGGCTATCCAGAACGCTGCTATCGCGGCAGGGGACCCCAATCTAAAAGTCACCTACGACGACGGTACGGACCGGTTTACTGTATCTTCCTTGTCGGCAAGCTCGACGTTCACCTTGAACTGGACAAATAGTAAATCTACCTTGAAAGATGTCCTAGGCTTTAAGGGAGCGGCCGACTCCACGGGGACCAAGAGTTACGTCAGTGACAACGGCACGGCCTTCAACATTGTCTCCGGAGTGAATGATTCCATTACAGTGACCATAGATAACAGTACGGATAACCCCAAATCTCCCATCAATGTCAAGGTCCCGGCCGGGACCTACACGGGAGTCACCATGGCTGCGGCCATCCAAAACGCCATTAATGATGCCATGAAAACCGCCAACCAGCCAGGTAAGGCCGTCGTCACTTACAGCAATAATCGATTTACTGTGGCTTCAAGTACTTTTGGACCTAACTCCACTATGCAGGTCAGTGGCGGGACGTTGCCCAGTTTACTCAGAATCAACGATCTGACCCAGAAAAAGGGCACCGGATTCGATGTCACCGATCCGGGAAACAGTTCAAACTTCAATACCTCCATCACCGTCTACGATTCCTTGGGCAATCAGCATACCATAACCGAGTATTTCCGCAAAGCCAGCGACCCTGACCCCACCTCCGGCAGCAACCAGGCCGTGTGGGAGTGGTACGCCGTCGTTCCGGCCTCCGATTCCGCCTCAGGAAAGGATAAAATCCAGGCCAACGGCACCTTGGTTTTTGATTCTCACGGGTCGATGACTAGCGAAAGTGAGGTCAACTACCCGTTGGCCAGCCGAGGTTTCGACTTCGGAGGCGGCTCAGCCGTGGGCCAGAAAATCGACATCAACTTTGGCCTAAGGAATAAAGCAGGAGGCACCACCCAGTTCCGGGAGCCCTCGTCAACTATCAGCGAAAGCCAAGATGGCTACAGCTCAGGCGTCCTTACAGGCGTGTTTGTCGACACCAACGGCCTGGTCACTGGCGACTTCTCTAACGGCCAGGTACTTAACCTGGCTAAGGTGGCCCTGGCCAGGTTCGAAAACCCCTGGGGTCTGTTTAAGGCCAGCGGCAATCTTTATCAAGAGACCAGAACGTCGGGTCCGGCTGTGAGCAATGAGCCTGGAGTCGGAGGCCTGGGCACGTTAACTCCTAACTCCCTGGAAATTTCCAACGTAGACATGGCCGGTCAGTTCGTCAAAATGATCACCGTCCAACGTGGCTACCAGGCCAATTCCCGGGTGATCACCACTACCGACGAACTCCTCCAAGAGATATTAAACATTAAGCATTAATAAGTTCTGAGTTGCGGGTTACGTGTTTCGGGTTTAAGGCCAAGGTCTGAAATCTGTGGGGCAGATCATAGCACGAGATTCTTTGAGGGCTTGCGCAATTATCTGATTGGATAAATAACAGTTTTCGGAATTGGTTGAACCTCAATTCGTACCAGCAACACGTAACATGCAACCCAATGTCGTTGACTTAAGCCGGAGGAAAACACACTGTAAGATTTCTCGCTTCGCTCGAAATGACAAGGAGGACGCACGCA
>JADFYC010000423.1 GCA_015233295.1 Deltaproteobacteria bacterium
ATTCGCTCCCCTGGGCTTTGTGCACAGACACGGCATAAGCCAAAATCAATTCATCAATTTCAGCAAATTCATAGTTGACTTCCCGCCCTTCGAAAAAAACCGTGATCTCAGCCGATTCCGTGTCGACTTGGCTGATTCGGCCCATGTCGCCGTTAAATACATCCTTATCGTAGTTATTTCGGATCTGCATAACTTTATCCCCCACCCGGTAAACCCGCCCACCCCGGACAACCTGATCCCCCTGGGGGTTCAAGGCTGTCTGAATAGTCTGATTCAAGTTTCCGGCCCCGATGAGACCCTTGTGCATCGGAGTGAGGACCTGGACATCTTCCACCGGATCGAACCCGAAGCGGTGAGGGATCCGCGCCCTGAGCAATTTTCAATATGGTGGAAATAACCTTTTCCGGGTCTTCTTGCTCAATAAAATAAAAATCGGTCAGTTTCCCTTCGGGAACGTCAATTATGGGAAACTCCCCGCGGTTAATGAGATGGGCGTTGACCACGATCAAGCTGGATTCTGCCGGACGAAAAATTTGGTTCAGCCTGACCACGGGGAACCGGTGAGAAGTAATTACATCCTTTAGCACGTTCCCAGGCCCCACGGACGGCAGTTGGTCCACATCACCAACCAGAATTATTGAGCCCGACAGAGGGATGGCCCGCACCAGAGAGTACATTAGGGCAATATCGATCATGGAAGCTTCGTCTACGATGATCACATCGGCATTCAACGGGTGCTCTTCATTTTTTTTGAATTGACGCTCCTTAGGACTAAATTCAAGTAACCGGTGAATCGTCTTGGCCGGACATCCGCAAGACTCGGCTAAACGTTTGGCCGCCCGGCCTGTGGGCGCAGCCAGAAGCACACTGCAGCCGCGCCTTTCAAAAATTTTTAGGATCGCTCTGACAATAGTTGTTTTACCCGTGCCCGGCCCGCCGGTAATGACCATCACCTTCTTGTTTAGGGCCGCTTTGACCGCCTCAGCCTGCTTCTGGGCCAGAGTCAACTCCATCTCCTGGGCCACCCAAGCCAGAGCCGTCTCGGCGTTTATCCGGCCTGCCCCGGAAGGATAATAAGCCAGATCAGATAATCTGGACGCGGCATTCCGTTCCGCGGCATAGAGCCTGGCCAGGTAAATGGGCCGGCCGAAGAGGCGACCGTCATGAACTTGTGGGACAATCTTTTCTTCTGCCGCCACATCCCCCGCGGCCAGCCGGGCCAGCAGGGCTTCTGCTAATCTTTCCAAAGGGATGTCAAGAAGATCACGGGTCTCCTCCAGCAGTTGATCTTCCGGATAATAGACATGACCGTCGTCGCTTCGTTCCTTAAGCACATACAACAAACCGGCCTGGCATCGAGCTTGGGAATCCTTGGGTATGCCCATATTGGCCGCGATCTTGTCCGCGGTAATAAACCCAATGCCAAAAATGTCTTCGGCCAGCCGATAGGGATTTTCAGTTACGACATCAATGGCTTCCCGCCCGTAACGTTTAAAAATCCTGACCGCGTAGACCGTACTCACTCCATGTCCTTGGAGAAAGATCATCACCTCTCGGATTTCTTTTTGCTCCTGCCAGGCCTGACTGATCATGCCCACCCGTTTCCGGCCGATCCCGGCCACACTAAACAACTTTTCCGGCGCTTCCTCAATAATCTTTAGGGTGTCCGACCCAAAAACAGCCACGATCCGCTTAGCCATAACCGGTCCGATCCCCTTGACCAGTCCCGAGCCTAAATATTTTTCAATGCCCCCGGCCTCAGCCGGCACGATGGAGCGGTAATCTTTAACGTTGAACTGCTCCCCGAATTTGGGATGTTGACTCCAGGCGCCGGTTAGTTGTAGTATCTCACCTGGCGTGACCGCGGCCAGCGAACCTACCACCGTGACCAGATCCCGCGCCCCCTTCGCCTTAAGCTTAAGCACGGTATAATTGGTCTCATCATTGACATAGGTCACCCGTTCTACCTGACCCTGCAAGGTCATTAGCGAAAACAGATTCATATTTTCAGGATGATCCGATTTGACCATATTCATCCTTTGGTCCTCGAAGCGGCCGCCCCGGATGGACACAACTCATCATTTGAGGACGATATCAGACCGGCCCCTGGTTGCCATGAACGCGCAACCTGCCAATTCGTAACTCGAAACTTGAAACCCGAAACCTGAAACTTGAAACCGAATCTATGAAAATACTGGGAATTGATACGGCTACTATGGCCGGTAGTGTGGCAATTGTGGATGGAGAAAGGCTTTTGGGCGAGCGTCTCCTGAACGTCCCGGAGACTCATTCCAAGCGACTTCATCTGGCCATTGACCTGCTGCTGACTGAAACGAGGTTGAGTTTGGCCGACCTGGACGGGTTAGCTGTTACTCGCGGCCCGGGAAGCTTCACCGGATTAAGGATCGGCATGGCCGCGGCCAAGGGTTTGGCTCTGGCCTTGGGGATGCCTTTAGTCGGAGTGTCGACCCTCGATGTCCTGGCCGCCAATTTCTTTGGGTGCCGGCACCTTGTCTGTCCTATCCTGGACGCTAAGAAAAAACAAGTTTTTACCGGCCTATATCAATGCCAAGACAACGGCCCGGTGATCAAAGTCCGGCCCGAAGTGTGCATCACGCTCGAATCTTTTCTGGACACCCTTCCCCCACAACCGGTTGTCTTTGCCGGAGACGGGCCGAGTCTCTACCGGCAACGAATTTTAGACCACCGGGGTAGCCTGGCCATTATGGCTCCACCGGGGTTGAATTATCTCAGCCCGGCCAAAACGGCTTTTCTGGGCCTGGACGAGTTGACCTCAGGCCGAAATCATGATCTCGACGCCTTGACACCTTTATATATCCGGGCTTCCGACGCCGAAATATTCGTCCAGCCGCCTGTCAGTACCGGGTATTAAAATTCTTAAATTCTCCGGTTGCGGCGGACCAATCAACTTTGACCTCGGTGACCTGGGCTCGGGACGGGCCACGATGGAGCCAAGCGACCAGGGCTTCCACCGCCTTGATTTCGCCTTCGATCACCGCTTCCACGTCGCCATTGTTCAGGTTCCGGACCCACCCGGTGACTCCCAGACGGAAAGCTTCCTCACTGGTCTTGGCCCGGAAAAACACTCCCTGGACCCATCCTTTAACAATCGCGTGGGCTCTGGTGGTGGCCATATCTTTTACCTCCGAAGATCCCCGGCAGTTTATTCCGACGCAGCGCACAAAAGCCGGACGGCTGATTAGACGGTGCCGTTATCTCGTTGAACAAGTGACAAAAACTGTTTCTCATCCAATATCGTCAGGCCAAGCTCTCGGGC
>JADFYC010000424.1 GCA_015233295.1 Deltaproteobacteria bacterium
ATGTTGCCGTCTGGCTTTGGCTATGGCCGAGACAACCTCTTTTAAGTGGGAGGCAGCCAGCACTTGGGGGAGCCGGCCCATAAAATCATTGAACGATCCGCCTGGAGTCCATGGCTGGGCAAAGTCGTTGAGGGTGACTTTGCTCGGCCGGTCCTGCAGGCTAGTGGTATGAACGCTGAAAAAATCCAGGTCCGGAGCGCCACAGTGTGTCACGCGGTCTCCTCAATCCGGTGGAAAAGTTGATAGTCCACCAATTCACAAATAAGATGCTCCACCACCAGGTGCGCTTCTTGAATCCGCGGCGTGTGGCGAGACGGGATGTCAATCACCAGATCGACCAATGGGGCCATGTGGCCGGTGTCTTCACCGGTTAAGGCCAGGGTTTTCAGCCCCTGCGCCCGAGCCACCTGAAGGGCCAAAATCACATTCCGGGATTTACCGGAAGTACTGATCCCCCAGGCCACATCTCCCTCACTCCCTAACGCCCTGACTTGCTTGGAAAATATTTCATCGAAATGGTAGTCGTTGCCGACACTGGTCAAGATGGACGAGTCCGTGGTCAAGGCGATAGCCGGGAGCGGACGCCTTTCCATCAAAAACCGATTGACGAACTCAGCCGCCACGTGCTGAGCATCGGCCGCGCTGCCGCCATTTCCAAAAATAAGGAGCTTTTTCCCTTCGTTGAAGGCAGTGGCAATTAATTCCGCGGCCTTGATGATCTTCTCCCCGCCATCCCTAATCAGGATTTGTTTGATGGCCTGGCTGTCTTCTAAGCATTTAACAACAATATTTTTCAAAGGGCAACTCCAGTAGTTATCGGGGCACCCCAAACTGGTTTTGACACAACAGGCTGAAAAATTTGGGTATAGTCAAATTCGGCCTACACGGGGCCCCATGGCCGAAAGAAATAGACTTGTAGCCTATCCGACCGGCTTTGTCAACCTTTTGATAGGCCGCGTCCGGGGCATCGCGAGAAAAAAATCTTTAATGGTCACCTCCCGATCGGCTCCAACGGGACGCACTGTGTTGGCTGAGGGGGAAGTCACAAGCTCCGCCGGACGCTCCAACTGTTCCACCACCCAACATCCTTTGCCGCTCCCTTGTCATCTCAGTCATCAATAGTATATCTGACCGAAATCGGTCAAACCGAACCAACAGCCGTTGGAATCACAACCAAAATAGGTCAGTTCAAGCCAATAAAAGTACCCATCGAAATACATAAGCGGGACATAGACAGTGCTCGGGGAAGTCAAGTAGGCATGATTACATCTGGTAAAGCTCCTAGGATCTTGATAATCGAAACCGGTGAAGAGAAAATAGCCATCTCCCTGATACACCATTTCAAGCCAGTAATAGTCGTTCCCGATATCGACGATGGGAACATAGAGGACATAATTATCGTCCAGCTCCGCGGTACAGTTATCTCCCTGCTGCCTGCCATTCGGAGCGGCTAAAGCTCGGGGACCGCGTTTCGGGGCGGACTTTAACATCCCTCTTCCCCCGTCTTGCTTCAGGTCCTTTTGTTGTTGCAAGAACTCTTGTAAAGACGCCGGGGCATTAGTCGGCGGTTGGAACAGGCCGGCGGCAATTCCGGTTTGCGGCGCCAACACCGTGGCGATGATAAACAACGCTCCCACGATTACGGACAATCCGAATTTCTTATTAATTACATAGCTTCTCATTGGGCACCTCCTGCTTTGATTAGTCTGTAAAAATCATCTCGCGTCGGGAACTGATCAAATTAAAGGACCTGAGAGTGTAAAGGCCCGCCTGAGGTGGCCCCGCCTCTTCAGATCACCCGGCCAGGCACCTCCTGAGCCACGTTCCCGCGCTCTCCAAAACTATTTACATTATAGGATCATCTCGATATAATTGTAAATAGGGAGACCACCCAATTTATATGGGTAATCTCCCTAAGTTTGGGGAAGAACCTGAGATCAGACATGGCAACGCCGCGGAGCAAGTGCCGCTTCCTTGTCTTTAATATACCTGACCGAAACCAGTCAAGGCGAACCAACAGCCGTTGTTATCACAGCCAGCATAGTTTATTTCAAGCCAGTAAAAGTACCCATCGAAATACATAAGCGGGACATAGACAGTGCTCGGAGAGGTCAAGTAGGCGTGATTACATTTGGTAAAGCCCCTAGGATCTTGAAAGTCGAAACCGGTGAAAAGAAAATAACCGTTTCCCTGATACGCCATTTCGAGCCAGTAGTAGTCGTTCCCGATATCGGCGATGGGAACATAGAGGACATAATTATCGTCCAGCACCGCTGTACAGGATTCCAACTGCTTTTTGCCATTAGGGACGGCTAAAGCTCGGGGACCGCTTTTCGGGGCGGACTTTGACATCCCCCCTACCCCGCCTTGCTCCAGGTCCTTTTGTTGTTGCAAGAACTCTTGTAAAGACGCCGGGGCATTAGCCGGCGGTGAGACCGGGTCTGCGGCAATTCCGGTTTGCGGCACCAACACCATGGTGATGATAAACAACGCCCCCACCATTACGGACAATCCAAATTTCTTATTAAAGACATGTCCTTTCATCGAGAACCTCCTGCTTTGATTATTCTGTGAAAATCATTTCGCGTCGGGAACAGATCAAATTAGAGAACTTGGGGGGGGTCAAAGGCCCCTTGAGGTGGCTCCGCCCTTCCAGATCGCCTGGCCAGGCGTCTCCTGAGCCACGTCCCCGCGCTTTCCAAAATTATTTTATATTATAGGATTGTTTTGATATAATTGTAAATAGGGAGACCACCCAATTTACATGGGTAATCTCCCTAAAAATTTGGGAAGAAACCTGAGATCAGATATGAAAACGCCGCGGAGCAAGTCCGCCGGTTGAACGTTCTGAGAAAAGCGTCTTACCCTGGGCTTTGGTGCTGGCGGTTCCTGGTTACTCCAACTTCTTCCATGTTTGGTCAGGATCAAATTCTTTCATCGTTTTGACGGTCTGCTCGGTGTTCTTCCCCAAGTCCTTCTCATAGATAACTCCTTGATGATTAACGATTAAACTCATTATTCCGGAGACGCCGTACCTGGCCGGAAAGGCGACCAGAGCAAACCCCAGACTCATCTTTCCGTTCACGACGTAATTGTATTCGCCCCCTTCGGCATGCTTGCCCTGTGACTTGATGACCTTGTAGTAGTACCCATAATATGGGGCAAGCTGCAGCTCACTTTTCCGTCTCGCAGTTTCAAATTTAGCCGCCCTGGCCGCATACAGGCCGATGGGACTTTTGACCTCCTCTTCTTCCGTCTGCCAGTAGA
>JADFYC010000425.1 GCA_015233295.1 Deltaproteobacteria bacterium
TCATCTGACCTGATTTTTTGGGTGTTATGAGATAATTAAAATCGACACCACGGGATACCTGACCATTAATGATTTCCATTCGGGTAGAAGTTCCCTGGGACTCCACCTCGAAGGAGTCCACCCCGACGATATCTGGAGCAGATGCATCGCCGGCCCCGGTCACCCGGACTGTGACCGAAATCTGCTCACCAGACGAGACGGAAGTCCGGTCCACCAGTAACTCCACGGTAACCGTTGACCCATGGGCCGGGAGGATCCCCAAGACCATCCAGGTGGCCAAAAAAAGTGTCAGAAACAGGTACGGGCGCAGTATCTTCATGAGTTTACCAGTCCTTGTCTACGACACGAGGGCCGACCGCTCCTTTAAGATTTTTTTGGATAATATCTTTTCGATTTTCCGATAGATTGTCCAGCAAGGCTGCGGCTTTTTTCTTGTCCATGTCTTTATCTTCCGAATGGTTCTGATCGCCGGTGCCCGGTTGGGCCGGTTGATCAGGCTGCTTGTTATCCTTGGGCTCTTCGGGTTGAGCTTGACCTTGTTTCTTCGGCTCGGGTTGCTCCGGCTTGTCAGGTGGTTTTGTTTTGTTCTCTTGATGATTCTGTTTTTTGTCCGGGTCGGCCGGCTGGCCGGGTTTGGACTGGTCCTTGTTGTCCGGTTGATTCTGGGGTTGGTCTTCTTTCTTTTTGTCCTGGTCTTTATCTTTATTTTTATCATCTTTTTTGTTGTCATTATTATCTTTTGAAGATTGTGAATCCTTCTCTTTTTCTTTCTGTTTGGTCAGTTCCTTTAAGGTGTATTCCAGGTTGTAACGGGCCGCGTCATCCTGGGGGTTAAGGGCCAGGGTTTTGAGATAGTATTTGGCGGCGTCTTCGTATTTTTGCAGACGAAAGGAATTATTACCCAGGTTGTAAGCGGAACGGGCTTTCGTATCATTATCTTCAGGTGAATCTTCAGGTGACACCAGGCACTTCATGTACCCGGCCGGGGCCTGGTCGTATTGTTTTGCCTGATATTGGGCATTGCTCAGATTATAGTCGATCCGATGGTCATCCGGGCGGTCCACTTTGGCCTGTTCAAATTCCTTAACGGCCTGGTCGAATTTTTTTTCTTGATAAAGGGATACAGCCCGGTCCAGGTGCTCTTGCGGCCCAGCCCAGAGCATTGATCCAACCCCTCCGGACAATCCAGCCAGAGCCTGAATGATGACGTAAACGCAGGCTGCCCGGATTCTCTGCCGACGCTGAATGTGCTTGCACCCGGGGCCATCGCCTAAAGCATCCGGCCTGCCGGCCAAGGCGCCGACTTGTTTCGGCCTAAATACATTAAGCAATCTTTTCCTCCTTAGACTATGGTCAAAAAAGCATAAGATATAAGGACACAGAGGCTTTCTTTTGTCCTCAATTCGGATTCGGTCTCATGATATAATAACAAATGAATTTGATCTCTGCAAGAGCGCCTGCAGCCCAGCTCATCGTTAATATTTATCCTATTTGGTCAAATGTCAATCCTAATCAGCAACAACCATGGGGAAACAAGGCTGACGGGCCTTGATATGACCAATATTTTGGGCCTGATCCAATCGCCCGGACGAGGCTTTTAAACCCCGATAACATGAGAGGCGACAAGGCGGTTAAATAAGATATGTCTTGCCATGAATTAAGGGATGATGCTAATATATTACGCTAATAGTTATCGACCTAAAGCGGTCTCCAACCGAAAGAATCTTTATAGCCTCGGAACAGTCCGCCAGTCTCCTTTTTACTTTCGTCTATCCTGCCGGCGGTTCGAGGGATTGAGGCCGGCCGGGTTTGTATCGGATATACAGCCCATCGGTATAGAAACCAAATCGTACTTGAACATGAATTTGGGGTTTTCAGATATGACCAAGAAAAATAAGAGATTCAGTTTTATCATTCCGTTGATTTTTGGGCTGGGTTGGACATTGGTGGTCGGCTTTCTGTTAGGCTGGAATGTCAAACAGGTGGCCACCCAGACAGTTCAATTAGGAGAACAAGAAGCCCAAGCCTTTTTTGAGCTGATCGCCGCGGCCAGGTTATGGAATGCCGGGCACAATGGCGTTTACGTCCCGGTCACTGCCGCCACCCCGCCCAATCCTTATTTAAATGTGCCTGACCGAGATATCGTGACCACTGACGGCCGGGTCTTGACCAAGATGAATCCGGCCTATATGACCCGTGAAATTTCAGAGATAGTCTCACCTAACCGTACTGTCCGGTTTCACATCACCAGTCTCAAGCCCATCCGTCCCGGCAATAAGGCAGATACCTGGGAGACAACGGCGCTAAATGCTCTTGCCCAGGACCGCCGGCCCAAATTGGAATTGGTTTCTTTGCCTGATGGCCGGGCCGTGTTTAGATACATGGCTCCGATGTTGGTTGAGGATGCCTGTCTATACTGCCATGCCAAACAGGGCTGTAAAGTGGGACAGGTCCGGGGCGGCACCAGTATCACCATCTCGGCGGCCCGGTTTTTGAATAACCAAAGGCAACATAAAGCTAACTTGATCACCACCTATGCCATCATCTGGGTCCTGGGGTTGATGGGGCTGGTGATAGCGGCCGGAAGCCTGATTCGGAAGGTTAATGAACTGGATTTTGAGCGAACCCAGGCCTGGGAGCAGCGGAATTTGTTCCAGACGATGCTGGTCAGCGCCCCCGATCTAATTTCTTTAAAGAACGCTGATCTGAATTATATAGCTGTAAATCCGGCTTTTAGCCGATTTCTAAGCCGGGAGGACACCGAACTTATCGGAAAGTCGGATTTTGATTTTTGGCCGCCGGAGTTGGCGGAACGACACGCCCAGGAGGAACGGGAAGTGATCGGTTCCGGCCGGGCTGCGGTTAGAGACGAAGAAATACCCTTTCAGGAAGGAAGAATGTGGTTCCAGGTGATCACTACCCCCGTGTTCGGTCCCGATGGACAGACCATCGGGGTGCTCTCGTCCCGGCGGGACATTACCCAACGCAAGCAATCTGAGGAAGAACTGTTAAAACTATCTATGGCCGTGAGTCAAAGCCCGGCCGCAGTGGTCATCACCGATAAACTGGGCCGGATTGAATATATTAACCCTAAGTTCACCGAATCTTCCGGATATTCTCTTCAAGAGGTGATCGGCCGGAATCCGCGTATCCAAAAATCAGACCATCATCCTCCAGAATTTTATCAGGCCTTGTGGCAGACCATCATCGCCGGGGAGGTCTGGCGCGGCGAATTGCTTAACAAAACAAAGACGGGGGAACT
>JADFYC010000426.1 GCA_015233295.1 Deltaproteobacteria bacterium
GTTTTTGGAAGCGGCTCTATGCCCCGGAAGATACGGCGAGCTATAATCCACAGCCATGATGAAAAAATAAACGGCCAGAAGGAAAAAGAATATTCCCAACACCACATTTCTAATGCTTTTAAAGAGATACCATAACATTCAGGTCACCGCGTCAGGTGAGTTTTGGTTACTCGTTGCTGGTTACTTGTTTCGGGGATGAAGTATCCTAATTCTTCTGTGTGATATTAAATATTGAACTGCACGCTGAGTAGCGTCAAATCGTCTGAAAATCTCAACGCATTGGAATAGCGGAGTAAGGCCAGTTGAACCTTTGATAAATGCTCTTGTGAACCATCGAATCTGATGCTCTTGAGCAATTCCAGGAATCCTTCCTCCCTAAGACATTCACCGTCGCTATTCATCTCTTCTACAGCTCCATCAGTATAAAACAGTAAATGATCACCGGCATGGAAGGAAACGGTGATATTCTGATAGGCCACTTGGGCCATCATGCCCAAGGGGCTCCCGGATGCATCTAATATCCTCGCTCCTTCACCGGGTTGGAATAGAAAAGGCGAAGGATGTCCGGCTCCGGCATAGGTGATGACTTTTGTTTCCAGATCAATTACAACATAAATAGCGGTGGCAAAATGATGTTCTTTGCCAATTAGTATTCTTAACCCCTGATTGACCCTGGTCAGAAAGGCTGCCGGATCATCCAGCATGAGCCTGGAATCCTCCCACAGTGATCTCAGTTGCATGGTATACAGAGCAGACGCCACCCCGTGGCCCATGACATCTGCGATCAGTAGCCCATATTTATCGGGACCGATGCGTTCAACGCGGTAAAAATCTCCGCCGACAAATTCTACCGGGGCCTGGTACGCATGGAACGATATCCGAGGATCCTCTTGCATGGGGGCATTCATGATATTATCTTGGATAATTTTGGCTCGCTCCAGGTCCTTAATTGCTTGTGTCATATCGCGGAAGACCTCCACCGCCCCGATAATCTTTCCATCAGCATCCCGTAAAGGGGAAACGGAGACTTGCATAGGAATCCGCCAGCCGTCTTTAGACGTGGCAAACACAAAAATAGGTTTCTTACTGGCCTGCCCGGTTTTAATGGACCGGTGGAGAGGGCAGTATTCCTTGCCGCAGAGCTTATGGCCGTCTTTATCCACATGTTGCAAGAAGTTGTCATAGCAGGTACGCCCGATAACCTCATTGGCCTGCCAGCCGGTCAACTTTTCGGCCGTTTTATTCCAAAATAGTATTTCCCTCTCTATATTAGCAACGTATACACCATCGGCCAAGGAGTCGATAACCATCGCCAAGAATTCGAGGGTGACCAGGCTTAAGTCCATAAGAACATAACTTTCATAGAGATTACACCGTGATATGTTAAGAGTTTGAAGAAGGTCCGTTTATATATCGTACCGGCCGGACAGGGCGCGGTCCACCGCGGCCAGAACTTCCATCGGCTGGATGAGGTTCAGACAATCGTAGGTGTCCAACAGGCACGTCTCTTTCTTGCATGGACTGCAAGGCAGGGAGTGTCGCACCAACACCAGCTTGTCCGTCTTAGGAGCCGTAGCCAGGTGGTTAGTTGATCCGAACAGCCCCACCACGGGCACATTCAACGCCCCTGCCACGTGCATCAATCCGGAATCGTTGGCCACGAACGCAGCGCACTGGGAAATTACCGCCATGGCCACCCCTAAATCAGTTCGACCAATCAGGTTGAAGTCAACCGCGCCGGATTTCCGGGCGATCTCGTCCCCGGTAGCCTCCTCCCCTGGGCTGCCCAGGAGAACCACCTTGGCCCGCAGTTGGTGTTTAATCAACCTGACCAACTCGCCAAACCGATCAGCCGGCCAGCGTTTGGCCGGACCAAAAGAAGCGCCCGGACTAACTCCAACCAGCAAGTCGGAATCTTGCCAACCCATTTCGGCCAGGGCCGTCTTTCCCGCGGCCAGGTCGGCCGGAGCCGGCGTCAAACTGGGCCTGCGGTCAGTTACTCGAAGCCCCAGAGCCTCGACCACATACAGAAAATAATCCACCTGATGGCCCTGCTTGACGGCTCGAGGGAGCGGGACGCCATGGGTCAACAACATGCCCCGGGCATCGGTTTTAAGCCCGGCTCGGCTAGGAATTCCAGCTCCCCAGGCCAGGAAAGCGGCATCAAAGGCGTTTTGAAGCAACACCCCCAAGTCGAACCGGTGCTTCCGGATGGCTTTGATTAAGACCATGCGGCCCAGCAATCCCCGGTGCCGCCCTTTGACATCATAGTCCATCACCTCGTCCACCAGTTCACCCGGGCGAAAAATGGCTCTAACCCAGGGCCGGGCGACCGCGGTGATGGTCGCGGCCGGAAAATTTTCTCTCACGGCCCGAACCGCCGGGATGGCCATAACGGCATCCCCCACCCAATTGGGCACCCGGATCATAAGGCGACGGATCGGTTGAGAAGTTATCAGGTTATCTGTCAAGATGACTCCCAGGCGCTTAGATCATAAGTAATCATCAATCGGCTTTCAGCGCTCAGCAAGAGGAAAAAACATGACCTGGTCGTCACGATTCTACCGGCCTGGTCTGTGGATAAACGGTTAACCTGTTGCATCCAGCGGAAGACGGATCATTTAGGTGACCAGGTTACTTGGGCGGCAAATAGGTGGTGGCATCGTCGCCCAAAATAAGGCGGATGGATTGCTTTAGCGCCTGATACGGGTCTCGTACGGGTTGATCTCCGTCTAGGGCTTTGATCTGCCTTTCCGCCAATGATTGCATCAGTTTCATGGCATAGCGGGCGGTATTGATGCCGTCCCGGACAGTGTAACGTTCGTCCGCCGCGTGGGCCAGTTGCAGGAAATCGACGACATAGTTCAGAATCCGGACATCTGCGAAGGGAAGATTCCGCCTGATAATCTTAAGCTCTTCTTCTCTTTCCGGGAATTCGATCCAAATCTGCGGTTGCAGGCGGGAATGAATGTATTCGGGTAGGTCGTAGGTGGAGGCGTCGTCATTCATGGTGGCGCATAGCCTGAAGTTGTGATGCGCCTTTATCTTGATCCCGGCCACGATGGACTCGACGTAACGGCGATGATCCAAAAGCGGCGCTAATGAAGCCCAACTCTTTTCGCTCATCCGATTGCCTTCATCTAAGATGACGATCCCGCCCCGAAGCATGGCCGTGACCACGGGACTGGCCACGTAACGAATCTTGCCCTGATCTGAAACGACCGGGGTGACCAATAGATCTTCCGGCCTGGTGTCCATC
>JADFYC010000427.1 GCA_015233295.1 Deltaproteobacteria bacterium
CTACTCGTCACATAAGATTATGCCCAGTCCTGTCATCAAATGACCATCAAATAAGAAATATATGTGCCATCAATTAATTAGGCTGTATCAGGTTACCCCATGCGGGTTAATCGTCAAATAAGAAATTGATCGCCATGACCTCCACTTCCGTTAACTTCAGCATTAGCCTATTTCGCGGATAGGCGATGAAGCATTTCCTCCCAGTCGGCCTTGGCCAGGTCCACAATCCGCTTTCCGCGGTCAAACTCCAGTTGCATTCCTTCCCAGTTGGGGCGGCCGATGACCTTTTGCATCAACAGACCGTCATCGTCAAACCACCGCGGCAATAAACCGCCCAAAAAATAGCCCCGTTGCCGAAGATGCTCCACGGCGGCCGCCACCCAGGGCCAGGACAGCTTCAGCCAGACCTGGATGACCACGACGCCCCGGCTCCTGAGGGCAGCCTCTTCCTGATCCATGGCCGCGGCAAAATCCTGACCCGCGTCATGGACGGCCAGCCGGGCCACCTGGGCGAAGTCAAAGACCTGGGTGACTATCCGAGTCGTGACCTGAGCAGCTAATCCTTCTTGGGATGAAAGCAGGTCACGGGTGTCGTCCAGACCACCGTAGATGTATTCGAGAGCCTCCTGATAGACCGGAGGCAGATAAACAGTGTGCGGCCGGGGAATCAAGGTGACGAAATCCACCAGGGTTGATACCCGACCGGAGGTAGATTTATGCTTCGCATAATGCGAAGCCGGAATAAGATCCATCTCCACCGCATGGGTTGTCCATCCCAGAGTTTTACACGCTTTCTGAGAGATTACGTGAAGGCATACCGGTTCGCCGAAAATCGTGGAAACCCCGTATTGCTTAGCCCCGACGTGCCGGCCGTGGGAGAGCAGTTGGGTCAGAATACCTTTCCCCCCACTGTACCCTGGTTCAACCACACCCGAGCCTAATTCTCGGGTGACCTCAGAGGCGGCACTGCAAAACAGGGCGTTGTGGCCCACTATATCGCCTTTGGGCGTCCGGGCCACCGAAGATACAGCCCGGCCCGAGGCATTTTCCTCTATTAGAAGATCAGGATCAATATAGGTCTTGATCGGGTAGTCTTTCCCATAGACCATGAGAAAAAGCCGAACCACTCCGGCGGCGTCCGCCGGGCGAAAGAGGTCTACCTCCCAGCTCTGTCCTGGTTCGATAACGTGTTCTGCTGGTTCCAGTGGCATGAATATCTCTGATGTTAAGAGGTTACCGGTTGCACGTTGCTTGTTGCTCGTTACTGGTTACGTGTTGTGAGCCGGATGTTACGAGTTAGAAGTAACTCAACTGGTTGCAAACTAAACGGTAGCCAGTAACTGGTAATGAGGAACCAGCATCAAGCAACGTGCAACAAGTAACGAGGATTATGGTAATTTCTTCCAAGGCTTTTCTACACTCAATTTTTTCATCCGGCTGAGCAGAGTGGACCGTTTTAGCCCCAGGACTTCCGCCGCCCCGCCTTCTCCAGCCACTTTCCATCCGGTGTGCTCCAGAACTTTAAGAATGTACTCCCGTTCCACCTCGGCCAGTTCGTGCCAGACCATCCCGCCCGGAACGGCCTGTGGTTCATCCGGCAGGTGTATTCTTAGCTTCCCCGGAGGGGCCAGAATGGCGGACCTTTCAATGACGTGCTTCAATTCTCGGACGTTCCCCGGCCAGGGGTAATCAAACAGCCGGTTCATTTCCTTCTTGGGAATGCCGTCAAAGGCCTTGCCCAGCTTGCGGCCGCTGTTGGCGAGGAAATAGTAGGCCAGAGGTGGGATATCTTCCTTCCTATCGCGTAAAGGTGGAACGTTTATGGGGAAGGTATTCAACCGATAGAACAGGTCGGCCCGAAACCGGCCGGAGGTTACTTCTTCCTTTAGATTCCGGTTGGTCGCAGCGACTACTCGGATATCCACGTTAAAGGTTTTAGCCCCGCCTATCCGCTCGAACTCGCCCTCCTGCAGCACCCGGAGGAATTTAGCCTGGGCATCGGACGGCAGTTCGCCCACCTCATCTAAGAAAATAGTCCCCTGGTCGGCCAGTTCAAACCGGCCGGGACGAGTCTTTTCGGCACCGGTGAAGGCGCCTTTTTCATGGCCGAAGAGCTCACTGATAATCAACCCTTCCGGTAAAATGGCACAGTTGACCCGGATGAACGGCCGATTTGACCTGGGGCTGCGCTGGTGCAGACTCCTGGCCACCAGTTCTTTGCCCACCCCGGTTTCGCCTAAAATCAACACGGGAGTATCCGTCCGGACCACCTTGTCAATCAGACCCAGAGCCTTGAGCATGGGTTTTGATACGGCTACGATCTCCCCGTAATGATGGGCCTTTAGATCTTCTTCTTCATAGTATTCGTTTTCTTCCTTCAGCCTTTTGTTCAGCCGTTCAATCTCTTCAAAGGCTCGAGCGTTTTCCAAGGCGGCAGCCAGTTGGGTGGCAAAGGCCTGGATCAAGGTGACGTCCTCCTGCCGGAAAGATGTCCTGACCAGCAAGTTATCCTGGTAGACCACGCCCACGATCCGATCCCGCAGGATCAAGGGAGCGCATAAAGCCACCGTCGGACTACCGGCCGCGGCGCCGGGCGGATTCTTCTTGACACCCCCGGCGCCTGTTTCCGCGACCTGATGAATCCAATTTAAGAAGGGAGCAAAGGCCGGCTGGGCCAGCGATTCCTCAGACAACCCGCGGGAGGCCTGGAGCAACAGTCTACGGGAACCTCCCTCCTCTCCGCCGTACAGGAACAGACCGCCTCGTTCCGCCCCGGTGATCCGATTGATGGTCTCGATGGCTCGTTGGATCAGACTATCTCGGTCCAAGACCGCACCCAGGCACCGGCTAATCTCTCCGACCGCTTTGAGCAGGAGTTTTTCGGGAGATTCAGGTCCGACCAAATCACGCAATCGTCGGGGAAAGACTGCCGCACCGCACTCGTTCAGCACCTCCGTCTGTGGTATTAGGGCTTCCCTGGCTGATGCCGGTTGACCCATGTCCAGATATACCCAGGCCAACCCGGCCCGCACCCGAGCCAGGGCCAGGACACTGTCCGTCCGGCTAAGGAGTTCTTCCGCCCTGGTCAAGCCTTCAATCGTTTTGGGGCCGTTTAATTTTCCCCGTTGATACCGGCTCATCACCGTATGGTAAGCCACCAGGCCTTTGACCGCGGGGTGCCGGCCGCCTTTCTGGAGCATCTTTTTCATTTTATCCAGGTAGGGAGACAGGCCCATGGCTCCCAGTTCAATCGCCTCC
>JADFYC010000428.1 GCA_015233295.1 Deltaproteobacteria bacterium
GCCAATACCGGCCAAGGATGACAACACCGGGTTGCTTGAACGGATATTAGATGGCACCGTGGAACTACTCGAACGGGTTAAAATCTTAGAGCAGAACAGTAATGCCATTGATGAGCATTACAAAACTGCTACAGAATCAAGGGTTGACAACATACCGGGAATAAAACAAGATAGTCTATTCTGCTACGAAACTGCTACGATTGACCAGGCTGGAGTTACTGTCACCGAACAACATTGTACTGTAACAGATAAGCAGTACATCGCTGCTACGCAGTACGATACTGCTACGGATAAAGCGGCAGAGCCACAAGAGCAGCACATAACTGCTACAGAAACAAAACCCAAAGTCCAAGGCCCTGGCCGGAATAATGACGGCGATATGTATATTCTTGATGTTTCCGGCGATGACAGTATGCCGAGTATGGCCCAGGGTAAGGTCATTTTCGATGACGACCTTGGTAAAGACATTGAGTGTTGCCTTGGCGGATCAGAAGCCGATGACCAACAGGCCAAGCCGCAAGAGCCGACGCCACCGGTTGCCGGAACTGAAGTTGACCCAGGGCTGGCCGCAATCAAGGCCATGCAGGATACCGGCACCAAGTTTGATGAAATACGAAAAGCCCTACGGAGTTGGGTTAAGGCCAACTATGTGCCTAAGACGAGGCCCTATCCAGCCCTGGCCGACATGGTGAACGCAGCCGGGATTGTCACCAAGCCAGGCGGAAGATGGATTTACCAGACGGTCCAACGGTTGGTTGAGGGCAAGAAGAAAGGTCAGGCCCAGGCTGAATAAGAAGAGGGATGTCACTCGATGAACCTGAAGACCTTGACCGACGTTGACCTGATTGACCTGGCCCGAGCTTGCCAGGACGAGTTAATCACCCGGCTGACGGACCTGGCCAACAAACCGACGAACGACCAGGGTCCGGCATGGGCTTGAATTGAGGTGACACCACCGGCGATCCGGGTGACAGGTCGCCTCTTTATTGGGCCGTGAGGTGAATGTTTGGTGAAAGTCGGATTAAGGGGCGGGCGCAATCTTGCGCTGGCGGATTCTGGCGGCTCAAATCTGAGCAGTGAGGTTTTGCGATTTGAAATCACGAAACTGACCGATCCAAAAATGGAGTGGTTGAGTCCGCAAGATTGCGGCGCCAGATTTCAGAATCCAAACCTGGATGCTCAGATTAATGCGATTTGAAAACGCATTAATGCCCGGTCGGCTGGATGCCCCGGCCACAATTTTGCGTCGGCTGACGATGGCATGGATATCCGCACGGAGGCCGAGACGGCTACACTCAAAGCACACACCAGGAATTAATAACACCACCTCTAATAAAAATGTACTGAAGACAATAAGACGTATTATTTATTCTTTATTTGCAAGGAATTTACTGACGTCTATAATGTTAGGCAAACGTGTTCCTGGATCATCAAGAACATCTTCGGCCAGCGGAATGTCTCCGACTACCAGCGCGGTGTATGGCTCTGAGGCTGGAGAAGAAGATCGCCGAGAAGGCGAAGAGGAATCAGGGGACGAGGACGGACATTCCGCAGAATTCTTCGGAATGTTTAAAGCCAGTCGAGACCAGGCAGGAAGTTGCTACCGTTGCCGGTATCAGTCATGACACACGTTCTAAGTCAAGCGCATCGAGTCCACCGGCACAGCTGCCTTGACCCTGATCATCATCCACTTAAATGATGCAGTTAATCGTCAACCTGGCGGCTCAACAGCACAAATCTTTCGATCTGATTCATAGTCAACCATAACGCAAAAATAAAATGTTCTGTAACTACCATCCAGATAAGGGAAAGAAATATGCAGAACGTGTTATGCGCCCATATGACTTGCGGCCGGTGTTTCGTCTTTAGTCCCGAGGTGACTCAAAGCAGACCGATATAATATTGTCAATTTGTGGAGATAAAAAGTTGACTTGCTCTTTTACGTTGTGCCATGTTGGCTGACAACTATCAGTTAATCAACTAAAAATATCTATAGCTCAAATCCAACATTATTGAAGGAGGTAAATGGATGCGCCGTCAAAAGATCATCACCACCCTATTCACCCTGGTTGTCTTATTGTACTGCCTGCCAGGTATGAGTCAAAGCCAGCCAGCTCCCGTTCCAAAAACTGGGCAAACCAAATCCTACGGAATCAGAGATGATGGTGCTCTACAACTTGGCGTGGCCTGGCCCAATCAACGCTTCACCGATAACAGCGACGGCACGGTCACGGATAATCTCACCGGGTTGATTTGGCTGAAAGACGCCGGATGCATCATCCCAAAAAATTGGAACGACGCCCTGACTTCAGCCAACGGTCTGGTCAGCGGAAGCTGTGGCCTAAGCGACGGGTCTAAGGCGGGCGATTGGCATTTGCCCAATACCAAAGAGCTGGCCAGCCTGGCAGACTATGGCAATCCCCTATGTAGTTCCGTGGGTCTTCCTTTCACCGGTATCAGTCCGAATGATTATTGGGTGAGCACTACGGGCGGCGAATACCAATGGGACGCGAGGTCCGTCAACCCGAGCTATGGCGACGTCAACTTTGACCATATGTTTCTAAAAAACAATGTTTGGCCCGTTCGCTGTGGACAAACTGGGTCATTTCCTGCGCCTGTCCCTAAAACCGGGCAAACTACCTCCACTGCCGCCGGTGACGACGGCGCTCTACAACTGGGTGTGGCTTCTCCCAATCCTCGGTTCACTGACAATAGTAATGGCACGGTCACCGACAACCTCACTGGACTGATTTGGTTAAAAAGCACTAACTGCTTCACCTCAAAAAATTGGAACGACGCCCTGACTTCAGCCAACGGTCTGGTCAGCGGAAGCTGTGGCCTAAGCGACGGGTCTAAGGCGGGCGATTGGCAGTTGCCCAGCATGAAAGAGCTGATTAGCCTGATAGACTACGGTCATTACCCCGCTCTGCCCCCAGGTAATCCCTTTACCGGCATCGATGTCAGACTCTGGTCTTACGAATTCTGGTCGAGCACTACATACGCCGGTTATTCGGGTTCGGGCTTCGCATATACCTTCTATGGTGCCGGCGAGGTCGGCTACATGGATAAGACCCTCACCGCCTCAGCCTGGCCAGTTCGTGGAGGACAAACGCACTTGCCGACAGCGACGCCAAAGCCGACAGGCACTCCAACGCCAACTCCTACTCCAAAACCGACAGGCACTACAACGCCAACTCCTACTCCAAAACCGACGAGTACGCCGACTCCTACTCCAACTACGAAAGCCAAATTTGA
>JADFYC010000429.1:0-2520 GCA_015233295.1 Deltaproteobacteria bacterium
CGATTTTCAAGGCGTGCAAGAAGGTGAAGTGCGACAATTAGTGACCAATCTCCACAAAGACAACGCCTTTGTGCAAAGCATCAAAGAAATCATCACGCCCGGAAATAATTTCTTCCGGTCGTATAGAGAAAAAAAGCAAATAGAAGAGATTCATCTCCAAGTTATTAAAAAAGCAGGTGAATATACCACCCAACTGATTGCTATTCAAGGTGAAGGCCGGCTCAAAAAGATCGCCGCCCGAGTTACTTTGGCTTTGACCAAAGATATTGACTTGTTGGGTTTTGCCATCTCAAATGTGTTTACCAGCTTAAATAAGATTAAAAGTAAAACTGTCAGGACTGTGGTGTCTGATGCTGTCGAAACCAGGTCTTTCTTAGAAGAAATCGGTGATGCCGACTCGCTAAGCAGATTCGATAAATCATTCACTCAGGACCTGGACGCTTACTTCGATTTCATGGGGAATACATTGAATCTCTTAACTACATTGCCTTCCTATAATGAAAACATCAAACTAATTGCAGAAGAAAACGGCAAAAAAATTGAGAGTTTCTTCAATAAACTGATAAGCTGATGCCGGACCAGGACTAGTCGCTGGTTGCTGGCTTCTGGTTGCTGATTGCTGGTTCCGTGTCGTGGGTTACACGCTATGGGTTATGGGCCTGGTCTCAATAACGTTGTAGCTGCCTCCAACCCGCACTCGAAACACGCAACCGGTGACCAGCAACCAGCAACCAGTGACGCATCAGAGATCCAACACGTTGCCAGGTGGTTCATTCTCCGCTGGAGAACGGGACCTATTTTTTTTTGCAGGCAAATCTCTGTCCGGCCGGTTGAATGATCAGCACAAACGGGAATTGGTCATGCAAAACGCACCCTCTCACATTCAGCAACACACCAACTCCATCATTGACATGATCAGGAAACAGCGCCGGTCTCTCATCGCCGTCCCCCTGATATCTTTCATTTATGAATGTGTGGCCAAAGAAATAGAATTAATGAAGGCCACCGGCGAATATTCCTCTTCCAAAGAAAATGATCTTAAACGATGGGCGGAAGAGTGCATAAACGATATTACAGCCGACAACATTCCCTATCAAGTCATCGGTTATGACAAGAAATCCCTGGGTAAGGCGGCCAGGACGGCGCGGACCATTGCCAATAACGGCTCCAAAACCAAGGCCCGGCCGCCTCATCCCATGAGACGGTTTTGGTCTTCCGCCGTGACCATGGCCAAGCGAGTCGTCATGGCCACAGTCCTGATGGCGATTATTGCGGCCGTGACAATGGGCGTTTTCTGGTTTATCAACAGATCCGGAGCCGACCATCCGGTGTCACCCGTTCCTCCCGCATCATCCTCAGTGGTCCAGCAAATTTCCCCCAGAGAGGAACCCCGGGGTTATGCCGGTTTCGGCCAGGCCATGACCTTGGCCGGCTGGTTACAAGAGCTTTTCAAAAGGGCGGCTCGGGAACGGGATTTGATGGATCTGGGGCGGCGCCTACCCCAATTTGAGGCGGCCGAAAAAGATTATCTTAAAGACAACTACCGGCAACTCTTGATGCTGCAGAGTCGCATCCTGACAGTTTATGCCCGCCTCCTGACTCAGATAGACCAGGCCGGGCAGGATCGTCTGTCTCTCATCTATCCCCACTTCGGAGAAGGCCAAGCCAGATTTTATCGGCTCCACGATCTCTTTCGGAAGGCGGCCGAAGACCAGGATATCCTGGACAAGACGCGGCTTCTCCCCCAGATCGATCCGGCGGACCGCGATGCTTTCCGCGAGAGTTTCCGGAGGTTACTGGAGACCATCGACGAGCACCTCAACGAGTGTGCCGCCTCCCTGCCCAAACTGGGCCTCCCGGCGAATGATCCAGGCGAACAAACCGACGGCTGGTTCCAGGAAGCCATGTTTAAAGTATTCTGGTTGAACGATCTGTTCAAAAAAGCGGTGAGCGATCAAAATATCTTGGAAAGGTTGCGAAATCAAGCTCAACTTGATCCTGCTGCGCGGGACCTACTGGAAGAGAACTATCGCAGCGACATAGCCGCCATAGACAAAAACTTGAACGAATACACCACTATCTTACACCAACTGGGCCGGTCCCCAAAAGACGCCGTGGAAGATATCTACAAGCGCCAGGCAGCCGATCCGGCCAAAGTAGATCAAGTTACCGCCACAGCAGCCGGAGTAGTCCTAAAACACTATCGGCTGTCCAGCCAGAGCGACCATCGAAACGCCTGGATTGCCATGGATGATTTAAAACGTGATTTGAATTACTAACATTGAATAGAATTGGACAACATGACAAAAATCATAACTAGATTCGCCCCCAGTCCGACCGGCTACCTCCACATCGGCGGGGCCAGGACGGCGCTGTTTAACTGGCTTTTTGCCCGTCACTTCGGCGGGACGTTTATTCTGCGAGTAGAAGACACGGATGCCAAACGCTCTACTGATGAATCCATTCAGGCCATTTTAGACGGCTTGAACTGGCTGGGCATCACCTGGGACGAAGGCCCGT
>JADFYC010000429.1:2575-3244 GCA_015233295.1 Deltaproteobacteria bacterium
TGCTGGACCTGGGCCACGCCTACTACTGCCGGTGCCAACCCGAGGAACTGGAAGCCAAACGAAAGGCGGCTATGGCCCAGGGGCTAAAGCCGAAATACGACGGCACTTGCCGAGAACTGGGTCTCGGGTCGGGGCCGGATCGGGTGGTCCGGTTTAAATCGCCCGACACGGGTCGGACCGTCTTGCCTGACCTGATCAAGGGCCCCATTTCTTTTGAAAACAGCGAACTGGATGATTTAATTATCCAGCGCAGCGACGGTTTGCCCACTTACAATTTCGCGGTGGTGATTGACGACGTGACCATGAACATCACTCACGTTATTCGAGGCGATGATCATGTGAACAACACTCCCCGGCAAATCCAGCTCTACCAGGCCCTGGACATGCCCATTCCCCAGTTTGGTCACGTGCCCACATTAAGCCCAGGGATTTTCGAGATCGCCAAATATCCGGCAGAATACGATAGACTATGTGTCCGGACTTGATGAATAGTTTGCGGTCTTGTTAGCTGCAAAAATTACTCGTCCAGGAGCTAAAGTCGACCACGATGCCTGACCGGCCTCAAAAGGGCGACTCTGAACCAGGGAGCAAGCTATCAAGTTGTTTTTTCGTCAAGTCCAGGAGGAAGAATAGATGACTAAAGAAATGAACTTCGAACTACCCAACGAT
>JADFYC010000042.1 GCA_015233295.1 Deltaproteobacteria bacterium
AGCGTGGGTTTTAGCTTTAGTCTTTTTTGCTTTTTTCATTCTAGCCGGAGCTAAAGCCGGAGACGGCGCCTCTAATCCATGCCCGCTGGCTGTCCCGCCGACGGCATAATTCGATACTCCCTCGGGTAGAGGCAAAGGTTGCCGGACCTCGACCACCTGATCACCTTGCCGCCGCACCTGGTCGTCAACCGCCACGAAGGATGTGTAGGCCGTCAGCAAATTATATTTGAGTCCAAGCTCGGTCACTTCCTTAACCCGCTTATCATCGACCCGTAACTTGTTGTAATCGGACAAGAGAATGATTTTATGCCGCGCCCACAAGTACCGTAATGACGCATTCGCTTTCAACATCTTGGCCCCGCTCACCTCAACCGTCTGTTCAAAATGTCCGGCGGCAGCCGTCCCGCTTAATTCCACCTTACCCTGGGGTTGGTGACGCCACTTCCCGAATACCATAACCGGACGTTCAGCCAGCACATCTGGGATTCCAGCCGGTTCCACGTCATACACCTCGAAACCAGGGAACCTGGCCTTGATTCCGGTGAGTACCGGTGAAGAAATCAGTTGCCGAAATTTAGCCGCCTTTTCCGGGGCCTCCTGGGGCTTGGTGATCACGAATGGTTCCCCCTGCCCGACCCGAGCCATCCCTTCGATCAGGTGACGGTTCACCGTCGTACCGATTCCGAAGGCGAACATATTGGCCTGACCGAGATTATTTCTGATCAGATCAAACACTTCCTCCTCGACAGTCACATACCCATCTGTAGCAATAACTACGGTTCGGGCGTAACCATCTGTTCTGGGTAGGGCTAAGGCTCTTTTCAAGGCCGGCAATAATTCGGTGCCCCCGCCGCCGGTCTGTTGACCGATCAGGTTGTCCGCTCTCTGAATATTTTCTGGAATAGCCGGCTGAGAACGATCCGACATCACGGCCGAACCGCCGGAGAACAGGATAACATTAAAGACATCGGTCGAGCGCAAGCCGCCAAGCAAGTCTTTTAAGAGTTTCTTGGAGATTTCCAACGGGAATCCATGCATAGACCCGGAAACGTCCACTATAAAGATGTATTCCCTGGGAGTAATCTGCTGGGTCGCCACTTTCTTTGGGGGCTGCATCATCAGCAAGAAGAATTTCTCTCCAGCTTCCTCGGACAAGAGCAAACCGGACTCAATCTTGTCTTCCGCCAGCCTGTATTTTACGATCACGTCCCGGTTGCCTCCGGATGACTCCACTGGGTCGAGTTTGATTGAGGCGGTTTTCCGGTCGGTATAGTCTATTTTTACTTTGTGGCTGGTGCAGGTAATGTCCGCAATAGGCAAACCAGCGGTGATTTGCATTCTGAAGTCGAAAGAATATGAAGGTTTTTCACCCTGGGGCAAGTAGGGGTTGGCTATCCATTTCTCCGAAGCCGGAGCCGTCCCGGCCGGCTGGTTGGAATAGCGCGGACCAACTACGGTGGGGTAGACAAATTCGTATACCGCGTCAGTCGGAGAAAGCAACTCCGTATACTTAAGTTCCACCTTGATAACATCACCGGGTAAAATATTGGCCACGTTCATCTGGAAGGTATTGGGGCGTTGCTGTTCCAGCAGCGAGGCTGTCCGACCTGTCTTTTTGGCTTGCTCATATTCGGCTCTGGCTTCTTCCTTCTTACGAATCTTGGCGACTATGGTCCGTTCGCCGATGGTCATCTTCATTCCATAAACCGCCGCCCTGGTTGATGCCGGAAATACATAGATAGCCTCAAGTGCATTCTTCCCTTCATTTTTATAGACCTGACTAACCGTCACATCAGCAATGACTCCGGAAATATTGACCTCGGCTGAAGTTGATTTGAGCGGTAACTGATCTGTTTCTCCGGTGTCGCTTTTTCACCCAAAAATAGGGTGACAAGGTCTTATCATCTTCCGTTTCCGTCCCGAAAACGCTCCCCATGGTCATCAAATTAGAGACCACGATCAGGATCAAGATCAAAATTCTATGCCGTTTGTTCATGTTTGTTCCTCCTCTTGTCCAATTAATGATGATTATCCTTATGCGTCCTTCTACCGGTCCGATTTGGTTCTTTTGTAGCCTTAGACAACGAGGATTTGAAAAAGTTCCCGATTTTTTGACTTCTGTCATACATGCGGGTATGTTTCCTGGATCGATTACATAATCTGGCTATTGCAACACCGCCCAAAATTTCTGTTAGTCGAATGGGTTTGGAACAACAAAATAGAGGATTGCTGCTGTGACGATCAACATGAACGGAAGAGCATACCAGAACAGCCTGGCAAAGGTTACAGTTGGTGGAACAGATGGCCAGTCGCTTTCCAGAAACGAGAACGTTACGCCTCGGTTGATCCTCCAGTCTAGATTCCACAGTAAACCAGCGGCGAAATATATGACCGAGGATGCACAAAGGTTTGACAGCCATGTTTCTGGATAATGCCCATCTCGAAGCACAAGGTATAGGTCGTATGACCAGCTGGCCGAAAACATCCACAAGCACAGTGCTACGTACAAATCCCTAAGGGGTAACCTCCTTCTGATGGTTAGATACAGAGTTCCAACCACCCATGGTGCACTTAGGAACGTCAGCGTTGACATGAAAAAACCGTCGATGTGGTCCCAGGTTGGATCACCGGTATACGGGGCGATGAAGGTGAAGCCTATCGTGGCAACCGCAAATGTGGTGAGTTTCCATGGGACAAACATAAACCGTCGATACTCTGGTCGGGAAAATGAGAATGATTCGGGACTTAGAGCGAAGGCTCCAATTGCGACAAGACATGTGAGTATCCATATCACCATATATGAAATAAAGAACGGTTCCAAAATGGCTACCTCAATTTTTTGGCCCAACAGCCATCTCTATTTTCATTGCCTGGAAACGCGGTTAAGAAGGCACTAGCCCAAGAGGGCACTCGGTCAAATATAAGGCTTTGTTTATAATGCGTTGTTATGGTTACCTTGCTTTTGTTCAATCAGGTGGTCAATTAATGCGTTAGGCCAACAGCCGCACGAGATTTCCATCCCTCGCTGAATTGTCCGGGCTGTCTTTATGCAACCAATTAGATTCATTTGGTAAATATGATGGTCCGCGACATAAGTAGTGGGGACAAATTCTTTAGCGACATCTTCTCACAACCTTCAATCTACATTAAAGACTGTCTTGTCATAGCCCAGCCAGGTGCTGAAGTCGGTGATGTCGGCCTCCGGTGGAATTATGACTGTATACAGGGTGTACCGGCCGGGGCCGGGGAAGCTGAGTTTGAACTTGTCTGTTCCATTATTAAAGTCCGGAGTCAAAGTAACCTTGGCTCTTGGGGATGGCACATTGTCCCCTAGCGGGTTTCCTTGTTTATCTAGACAGAAGAAGCGTCCAGTGATATCCGGTGGGAATACCGCTAAATATTCCATCCCATTACCTTGGCCGCAGTAATTTATGGTTACCTCGGGGGTATCCTTTTGGCTGCAGATATCGTTGACCGCCCTGAAAGCCACAGCGGCCTTCGACGGCGTCAGGACGAAGTTCAGGGGAACTTCATCACTCGTGGGCACATCCACCCGATTTGGAAAGGCCGTTGTCTGGTAACCGGCGCCGTAACACTTGATTGAGTATTGACCATCCGCAACGGCCAATCTGAAGCGGCCGCCGACAGTGTAATCCATAGACCCATTCGTCTCAACAATCATATTGTCCAGCAATTGATTGTTGGTATCTCGGACTTCCCCGATCACCCAGCCCACTCCTCCGCCTGATTTACGGGAAATACCACTCCCCCCGCCGGCAAAGATCGTAGGAGGACCAATGGAGTCCGTTTTAGTCGTTCGCCTTCCATCTTTAATAACTCCAGCAGGAGAGACCACCAGGTCATGAAGAACATAGTCTTCCAGACCCAAAGAAACCCAGTTCTGTCCTGCGTCCTGACTGAAATACACGCCGTGGCCATAAGTAGCCAAATATATCATTCCTGTAGCTGGATCCGTTTGACATCTAACCATTGCAGCATATTCCGGAAGTCCGGACTTCTTTTGTTCCCAGTTGTTTCCTAAATCGGCGCTGATAAATAGTCCGCTATATGTTCCATCGGCTCTGCCGCACGAGACGAATATTCTTCGAGGTCTATCCGGACTGAAGTCGATACGGTTTACGGTGACGTTCTTCAATAGATTAATCCATGTCCGTCCCCGATCTGGAGAAGCATAGAGATTGCCTGGATAATTCGGCGCATAGAAGCAACCGGCACCGGCCAGCAGTAAATTGGGATTATCTGGGCTGACCTGAACAGTGTTTACAGGCCGGTTAGTAATAAAGATATTCCTCCATGTCTCACCACTGTCAGTGCTGGTGGATACTACCCCCTTGTCTACAGAAAGAAAAATAGTCCCGGCATATAGTGTCTTGCCCCCGTTAGTTGGCAGGGCAAGAGAAGAAATACTCGATGTCTCACCATTAATTGATGTCACTCTGAACATCTTCCATGTCTCTCCGTTGTCAGATGTCTTATAGAGTGCATCCCCGGTAGCCCCGACATATAGTATATCGGGTGTTATAGGGTCTTGGAGTGCATAGCGAGCACCAAGTCTTATCAGGTTCTTCCATGATCGGTCTATTCCCCTTCGGTAGAGTCCGGACAAATTGGCAACTAACAGGTCCCCTGCCGAAGTTAAATCTAGAGACAAGAAGCCAACGATATTAGCTTTAATACCTTCATAGCTAGGAGAGAATGTATGACCACCGTCACGGCTGATATGAATTCCCTGTCCATATTCACCTAAGTAAAGAATATCTTGGTACAGAGGATGGCAGGTTAGGGTTAGTGGAGATAGATCATTGGTTGGGATCACATTCCAATTATCACCGCCGTCAATGCTCTTGTATAGCGTGGATGCACCCCCGATATAGACCACATCTGAGTTGGACGGATTCAAGGTCAGTCCGCGACAATAATTTGGTATTGCCAATTTTTCCCAGCTCGTCCCCCCATCTTTAGTCCTAAAGAGCCCACTATATCCTCCAGCAAATATTACCTGCGGCTTATCCAGCCGAATGGCCAGATTATCAAAAGAACTTTCAAAACCAATCATGACTTTGGACCAAGTCTTGCCGCCATTAGAACTCTTATACAGACTACCATTGACTCCCGTGAAACCCATGTCCCCAGTACCTGCCCAAATCTCTAATGGATTTTGTGGATTCATGACCAATGACGAGACAAGATAGTCAAATTTTTCGTCCAGTATTTCCCAACTCTTCCCTCCATTGGTAGTCATCAGCACTCGGCCATTCTCATAGGTGCCGCCAGCGCCTAATGTGCCGATATAGACTACGTCCGGGTTAGTCGGATGGAGACAAAGAGAGTATGGACCCAAGTCTCCAAAGGTCCAAGATGAAAAGGTTCGTCCACCGTCCTTACTTTGCATAGCTTCTATAACCGATATTAGCCAGATCGTTTTTGGGTCTTGATTGAAGAAGGCCACGCTCCGCACAACTTTATTACGGAAACCCGACACCGATTGCCAAGTTTGTCCTCCATCAAAACTCCGGAATAATCCATCACCTTGATAAGTTGCGGCAAGAACCAAGTTTCCCTTGGTTGGTTCAATGGCTATGGAATAAACCTGTCCTCCGTAAAGCCCCAGGTCAGACCAACCTGTGGCCGGAGATGGGACGCTCTTAGTTACCGGAGCCGGTCGAGAAATCCCGGTCACCTTCTTAGCACCCCCGGCGATTTCAAACTGGCCGACCCCCGCATTGACTCCTGACGTACTGTTTGAAACGGAAGCCACGGCCCAGAAGGTGTAGACGCCCGTGACGGCATCAGCCGGTAAAGTAAATTGGCTGTAGGTCACCCAGCTTCCGTCAGCGGCGTCAAATGTCCCTGCAGCCGCCAGGGTGGCCTCATATTGCCCGTCCGGTCGAACTGTCCACCACATTATCTGTGTTTTATCTCCGGCGGTGGCGCCCTTTATCGAGAAATGAACCCGCATAAATAAGATGGCCCCCGGTGAGAACTGAGAGAGGGCTGGGCCATCTTTGGTCGCACTTACGTCCATCTTATTGATCCAGATATGATCGGTTCCTCCCTGAACAAAAAACTCACTCTTATAACTAGATAGCTCCTGTCCACCGCTGGAGATGCTACCGACCGCGGTGTATTTACCGGGACCGAGGTCCAGCGGGAGGTTGACGACAGAATAGAAGTACCAGTTGCCATCCTTAGCCGGTGAGGCTCCTTTACTTTCCAGTGCCGGTATCTCCTTGCCTTTCGCATCTGAGACCTTAATCAGGTAATCGATATTTCCAGTGCCGGTGACCGAAAAAAACATGTTAAAGTATACTGTCGAGCCGGGCTGAACGAGGTGGGTGATACTGCCCTTATCATCATTGCCTGGACCAATGTTTGTTATCTTCAGCGTCATTCCCAATATCTCACCTGCCAGGGACAAGATGATGAAGCTGATGGCCAGGATTCTGAAAATGCTCTTATCGGGCACAACCATATCCTATCCTCCGTTTGATGAGCTAAATTGGGGCGTTATTTATTTGGCGATGACCGACTTCCAGGCGATTTAGAGAGCCTGGATCATCGGAGTAGGATGTCGAACGACGCCGGTGCACCAGTCAGTATAAATATAACATAGATGGCCTGGAATAGGCAAAAGTATTTCTCTATCTAATGAGATGAACGACGCCCAGCAGCGATTGAAATAATTAGGGAAAGTCAGAGGCGACAGGATACACGTTTCTGACAGTTGGACCAAGCCTTGACCTTGCCGATAACATTATGAGCCTGGGACCCTGTTTGAAACGAAACGTGTGCTGGAGATATTTTGATGGTACTTCATCAGTTGTGATATAAATCTGACACCTATATAATCATCAAATGTGGAAAATACCCTGGCTCCACAATGAATCCCACGCACATTGCCGATAAAGAGCAGGAGAAGGCATATGAATTAAAAAATAAATTGATTCGCCCTTTGTGTTGTGCTACCTATCGATTATAATAGTATCTAATCAACAAGTAAGATAACTATATCCTAAACCTAAAATTTTTGCTGTAAGCCTCAAATTGTCAAAATAGGGACACCGTCTGATTCTGATTTACCTGGGACGATCAAATATCTTCTATCTACTGCCGGATTTCTGATGGGTTGAGCGAAGACAGGCTATTCACGTCCACCCGGTGACTGACGTTTGGTGGAAGGGAGAGCATCATTCTTCGCCATGGAGTTCATCGTGATCGCAATTAAGAAGACAAAACTCCAATCCACAGGAGGTAACTGAATGAGACTTCAGAAGATTATCACGACCCTATTCACGCTGGCCTTCCTATTATGCTGCCTCTCCAGCTTTAGTGAAAGCCAGATTTACCCTGCGCATGTTCTTAAAACCGGTCAAACCAAAGCCTCTTCCCGACTCGCCGGTGACGACGGCGACCTCCAAACCGGCGCTCCCTGGCCCAACCCCGGTTCATCGATAACGGAAATGGGACGGTCACGGATAACCTTACCGGACTGATCTGGCTGAAAAACGCCAACTGTTTCAACAAGAGGAATTGGCTCGACGCCCTCTCCGCAGCCAAAGGATTAGCCGGTAGCAGTTGTGGATTGATCGACGGCTCCAAAGCCGGCGACTGGCGACTGCCCGACATGAATGAGATGAAAGGTTTAATCGACTTCAGCAAGGTTTTCCAGTTGTTGCCATCTGGTCATTCTTTTACCGCTGTTCAGACTGCCTTCCCTTATTGGTCGAGCGCCCAGGATGTTAGCTGGGGAGCGGCTACGCTGTGGTCGTCTTCATGACGGATGGAGCGACCAATTATCAGGATACGCATACCGATTACTCGGATTACGTTTGGCCGGTTCGAGGCGGACAAGGCGGGACCATCAGCCTGCCCAAAACCGGTCAAACCTTTTCTTATGCATCAGGTGACGACGGCGACCTCCAAAAAGGGACAACCTGGTCCAGTCCCCGGTTCACGGATAACGGGAATGGGACGGTCTCAGATAACATGACCGACCTGGTCTGGCTGAAAAAAGCCACCTGCTTCAAAGTACCCTGGTCCGATGCCCTATACTACGCCAAAAACCTGGCCAGCGGGCAATATGGTCCTTCGATCACCTCTTTTACCCCGACCTCCGGTGGCGCTGGAACATCCGTGACCATCACCGGGACCAACCTCACCGGAGCCGCGTCGGTGTACTTTGGGGGAACCGCGGCCCAATCTTTCACAGGGAATAGCGCCACCCAGATCACAGCCGTCGTGGGCGCCGGGGCTACCGGCGCCATCAGCGTGACCACACCCTCGGGGTCGGCCACCAGTAGTAGTATTTTTACTCTTACCTCTCCAAATCCGACTCCAAATCCGACTCCGACTCCGACACCAGATACGAAAACAAACTACGAGTTCAACGGGGACGGCAAAGCCGACATCCTCATTAGACAGGAGGTATGATGAAAGATTTACGGCGATTTTTGTGGTTAATTAGATTGGTGGCGATCCTGAGCTGCGTCGGGGCGGTTGGTCTAGCCCAGGCCGGGGTAAATCAATGGACCACCAATGGGCCTCGGACATATTACCTCCTTAGCCGTGGAGTCTGCCAGGACGGTCTATGCCGGCACCTACGGCGGCGGGGTGTTTAAGACGACCGATGGCGGGAATTCGTGGGCAAATACAAAATCAGGCATGACCAACACCATTGTCCGGGCACTAGCAGTGAAACCTGCTGGGACGGTTTATGCCGGGACGCACGACGGTGTGTTTAAGACCTCCAACGGCGGGGCGTCGTGGACAAAGATAAAATCTGTACTTACCAACACCTGGGTCCATGCCTTAGCCGTGGACTCGGCTGGAACCGTCTATGCCGGTACCCTCGGCTCGCTGGGTGGCTGGGTTTTTGCATTTTCACGATCACTCTCTCCATGATGGTCAACTCTTTCACCCCTACCTCCGGCGGCGCCTGGACGTCGATGACCATCACCTGGGCCAACCTCACCGTGGCCGTGGCTGTTATCTTAAATGGAAACAGCGGCGCAATCTATCACGGTGAATTGCGACATCCAGATCACGGCCGTGGTGTGGACCGACGACCGGGAGCAAGAAAAATTGACTCCATTTGGGTCTTCTTGGAGGCTCGGGTTGTCGACCCAACAAACAACCTCGGCGAGCGATCTTTAAGTTGTGCCGTCTTATGGTGAAAGCGAACCTATTGGATGCAAAGCGAAAAGGGAAGAAGATGGGTGGAAGGGATACTCTCTTTAAAGCAAACTTGTTGGATACACCAAATACCAATTTTCTCAATTTTTGTTGGCGCCATCGACTTAAAAGGGACAAAAATTTTGCCTGAAGTGGGTTACAACGTATTGGCTTTGAAATATCTTTGCCCCGTGAATGAGTACCTAAATCCTTCTATTGTGAACAGCAGTCATTTTGGGGCAATTAGTTGCTTTTAGATTTCTTAATAATTCTCATTGTCGTAAAAAATATATTTAAAATAAAAATCCATCATAGTTCTAAAACAAACAAAAGATATATTGATGCAAATTTCAATGCAAATAAAAATAAAAGTAATGGTGCCACGGAAGCGCAAATAGTAATTAAATAGATTGTAAATTTTGAACAAAGCAGAACGATGTAATCACCTGACCCAAATTCCCTTTCAATTATATTTATATTTGCTCTAATTATTCGCATCGATAAAAATTCAGGTATAGAGAAGCCAAATTAAACCAGGATAACAATCAATTTAACATAAAAACCTACCTGTTCGAATGCCATTTCTTCCCCCAACCGCCAAATCTTCCCATCATCTAAATTGCGCAGATAACTGCACGCCGGGCTCTTCCTTTCACGCCCTTTATTATACTGCAACTCTCCCGAAAACATAATTTTTCCAGTCATTCCTTCAGGTCGTTATCGTCAGAGTGGTAACCCATAAGAAATAGATGATAGGAGAAAAATCGTTGGGTAATTTCGGCCGACCAGGGTGGTGTACTTTTTTCACCGGCAGGAAGATACTCGAGTGTTTAACCTTCATAAGCATAAGAAGGAACGACGCTATATTTCTCGGGCTACAGCTTCCGCTTTCATCGTGACCTCAAAGAACGGGAGAAGCCTTATTTGAAGATCCTTCCCTTAAGAAGGCGCTGCAGAGCGAGCATGAGAAACTGCGGTAAATCATGGGCACGAAGAGGTGCAGGCGACCTTGCCAAATTTTAGGGACTCTAATTCATTCTTTTGACTGATTAATGGCTTGGTTACCCCTGAAGGGAGGCTAACGTGAAAAGCTGGGATTATAACCATCGGGAATGTAGAGGTTCGGGCCACCCCAACTGAGTGCAACAATAAAGAAATATTCAGAAGGAGCATTCGAGTCTTGTTTGACCCCATTTAGCTGGGGTGCCTGGCCGCAATTCCGTAGGCTTTATCCGCGTCTATTCCCATTGTTCCCATCCGGGGAATTTAGCACATGTTTTTAAAATTGATCAATTGGATTGAGTTACTCTACCATCTGAGCCTTACTCCGCGTTATTTGTGATCTTTTCCGGCCCGGCCTTTCGGTTCAGGTCGAGGTGAGACTGGGTGTGATGCAGGCCGCTGAGTAATGGGTTTAGATACGCCAGAAGTTGCTGCCCTGCCACTGGACGTAGAAGTTCGTGTGGAAGATGTCCCCGCTATCCGGTTGGTGGTCGACCTTGATCCCGTTGTCATCCCCGTTGATCTGGGTTTTGGTCCTCCGGTTGTTCCAGAAGATCTTGTTTTTGTTCCAGTAAATCCTGATTTGGTGCCGGTAAATCCTGATTTGGTGCCGGTAAACCCCGATTTGGTGCCGGTAAATCCCGACTTGGTCCCAGTGGTTCCAGTAAATCCTGATTTGGTGCCGGTAAATCCTGATTTGGTGCCGGTAAACCCCGATTTGGTTCCGGTAAATCCTGACTTGGTCCCGGTAAACCCCGATTTGGTGCCGGTGGTGCCCGTAAATCCCGACTTGGTCCCAGTGGTACCCGTAAATCCTGACTTGGTCCCGGTAAATCCCGATTTGGTGCCAGTGGTTCCTGTAAATCCTGATTTGGTTCCTGTAAATCCCGATTTGGTGCCCGGTCCTTGCACGGGGGTCAACTTCGGCGGGTGAGGGTCAAACTTGCCGTTAAACCGGCTGGCCGTATCCTGACGGTTATAAGGCAACCCTTGCCTGTGTATAGGATTGTGCTCCCACCGATTAAATTTATCATGACGCCCGCGAATATTGATGTTGTTATAGTTAACAGTTTTATTAATATTGATGTTTACCTCCCGCTGACCCCAATTGGGTGCCACCCAGGAGTTGACCGCCGCACCCACCATAAAACCAGCCGTAAATCCAATAACACCTGCTACTACAGGAACCTCGGCCGGAGTCGAGTATACCACTGGGCTGGGCGGGTAGGCCGGATAGAGCCAAGGCCCGTAGACCACTGTCGGATTATAAACAGGAACATAGACGACTTCAGGGGCGGGTGGTTCAATCCGAATGATCTTCTGCTCCACGATCACCTTCTGCTGATTAGACGTCTTCAGATAACCCGCAGACTGGGCTTTAAGCCGCAATTCTTGAACGGTGTCCATCACTTCGGGTTGTTGACTCAGAAAGGCGTTGCCGAGGGACGCTGTCCACTCGATTTGTTCATTCATCATCTGGAGTACTCTGGGGACGTGAGCCACTGATTTGACACTCACATCCCAGGGCGCCTCTATCAAGGCAGCATCTAATTGGTCTCCTTGGAGAGTTGAATTTTGGGCCACCCACGCTGCCGCTTGCTGTACCTCCACCGGGTAGGTCCCGGCCATCAGCACCTGAATCAACAGCGAGTCTGGATAGAGGGCAACCGGCGCCAACATCTGGGCCAGTTCCGCCTTGCTGTATACCGCGGGCGCTGCAGCCTGGCTCCTGGCAATGGCGGGCAAGGCCAGCATCACCAAAAACAACCAAGTCGACACCCTGATTAATAAATTTGGCTTTCTCATAACACCTCCTTTTCTGGCAAGCTCCTGTTTACGCTATTGTCTTCTTTTAGAAAAGTAACTTGTTAATTTTGACTGATTCGCTTCCGGTTAAACTGGCCTGGTAATTCAACACGAGATAATTTTTGGTTGGTAGACATTACTTTTCGGTGAACGGTTTTCAATAGGACGTGATACGTCTTCTTTACAGGAAGGTTGGGGAGATGAGTTATTATGAAGGAAATTCTTTCACATCTGTTGGATATGATGGGCATCAAATATAGACGAGGCCGGCTTGATTTTTCTGAAGGTCTAATGCACTCATCCGTGGGCTCAATAAGACCCCCCCCAAGCGTACTCAGGCTTGTCTTGAGTCGGATCGGGCTTATCCCAAGACTTTCTAAGCGGACAGATGGACTCAAGGCAAGTTCAATCATAACACCATGAACTCCAGCCGCACGTGATCTGACAGCCTTACTAAAAAGAGTTACCAGATCAGGAGAGAAAGAATGCCGAAGCCAAGAAGGGCCAACAAGGGGATCGCTGGGCGAAACAAGTTCTTCCTTTAAGTCAGATATGGCGGCTACACTGGAAACCCACCTTTCCGGTATGACTGTAGAATATTGGTTGTCATTTTCAAGGCTAAGAAAATAATTTTGCTTTTATTACATGTAACCTATCATAACCACTTCTGTAATCACCTGCCAGAAAATCATGAGATCGGAACCCAAAAGATATGATATTACTATAACATAACTCAGGAAATGATGCAAGATAAATCCTGAATCCTGTGTCGGCTATTTCAATAAGATTTTAAATGCGCGGCCTCTTTAGCGCGGAAACACGAGTTGCTTTTTGTAATTAGGAGCGGATGTTCGGAGGTGGTGCGGAGGGTGACTCTGACCAGCCGGCTGAATAGGAGGTCGGAAAGGTGGAAGGTCGTTGGCAAAGGTCGACCTTTGCATAAGAAAAGCTTCTTCCGACGCTACGTGTCTCTAAGGCTGACCTAACGCTGCACGGAAGCCCAGGTAGCTACTCGCGTCGGTCGGCACGTAGCTGTCGCGGTTGGAGCACCGCAGGTAAAAGGCATAGTAGCCCCAACCGCTGCCCCGAAGAACCCGGAGCGAGCCGGAATCAGGACCACGGGTATCACCACCGGTCGCCCCAAATTTGCCATACCAGCTACCGTCATACCAATCCCAGACCCGCTCACAAACATTTCCAGCCATATCGTAAAGACCATACCCATTGGCGCTGTAAGTCCCCACCGGGGTGATCCCATTTTCTTTACAGTCAGAGTAGTTCGCCTTGCTGCAATCAATATGGTCTTTGTATTTACCGCCATGGCTGAACCGGCGTTGTCAAATCCATACCCGTGTGTCTTGGCCCAATCGTAAACATCCTTCCACTGTGCCCCGGTGATTAGGTACTTCTCCATATAAAAGCTGCTGACGGAGAGCTTATGCACCGGACGTTCATAGCGAAAGCCTTCTTGGTAAGAATCGCCTATATTGAATTCCCCAGCCGGAATGTGGACCATGTTGCCGTTAGAACGGGTCGTCCAGGGTCACCAAGAGACTTGGATACAGGCTATCATCAATGATATCAGAGCCACCCCAATCACCAGGCGGGCAACCATCGCCAGGCAGTTTATCCGATTCCCTTTCATAATAATCCCTCTTGGGCAACCCAAGGTTCCTCATAATTTATACTCATCAGACAATCATAGGCTGAAAAAAGTTCCAGCAAGTTATGCATTCTTTTCTGGTTCAGCAAGACTCCTGGAGTGAGACGTTAGTTACCTGAATTGTGTCATCGTAGCGTCGGGCGTGGACGCCTCATCGGTTGGCCAAGGACATATTTTTATCGCAGACTCGAGAACTGGCAGAGGACGAGCCCAGGCCCCATCCCTGTAAGTTTAGCCGTCTTTGCCGATCCCATATCCTTACGCTGGATATCCCAAGAATCATTCATTGCTTTTTTTAGGAATACGGAATATTATCAAGATTTGAAATTAGATGATGAGGGGTTTGCTTGATCACAGAAATCGCGATATGAATACATTTTGAGGCGTTAGTCTATTTTATTTTATGCATCTGGGTCCGAAAGTCGGGAATGTGATTTTTTTCACCAGCCACTCCGACACCAGGAACCTGTGGAGGTTAAAAAGATGAAAAGGCTAAAGAACGCCAGGCGCATAATTTCACTGGTCAGTGTGGCTTTGTTCTTGTTGCTTAGCCTACGCATCATATGGGTCGCAATTGTCACCGGAAGAGGTTTGGTTCCGGCATTGGTTGTTTCAGTTATTCTTCCTGCCTTGTCCTATGGTTTGGTCCGGAAAAAGAACTGGGCGGCGCGGGGTACGGCCCTCATTTATTTGTTAGCCGCAATTACGCTGCCTATCGCCATATTCAACCCTTTTACTGCGGGTGACTACATTGCGGCCGGGAAGAAACCGCCCGATGTCGCCGTTTCCCTAAGTTGGATGGTTCCTCTTGAAATTGCTCTACTATCAGCAATCTACATATTGGACCCAAGGAAGGGGTCTCATGAGGATAACGATAGATAGAGTCTATGTATAGATCATGGTTCCCCTATGTTATGGCCGATAGATTACCCGGGACGTCTTCTGAAATCCATTGTTAGCTACTACTTATTTTAACGCTACAGTCTGTGACACCACAGTTCTGAAGCATACCTGGACCAGTTCCAATTTCAATGACCAGCCTCTTGCCTCGCCAGTTTTAGGCCAATTGTTTCATCCCCATAATTAACTAAAGCCCAGATGTGGTCGCACAGTACATGCCTGGGTCAATATAGAGACCGCTGGATAAAGAAATACGGGTCGGACATAGGCCCCACGATGAGTGCCCGCCACCACCTAACTACTCCCTATGGAGAGGCCAGACCGCCCTTGCGACCGGATGGATTAGGACGGGTTTGGGGCGGTGGAATAAATTTGCGTTGGCATTCCCTGATGTCATATCCGTTTTTGGCCGCCTCAACACAACTTTTTTCTTTCTGGTACCTGGAAATTTTGGCCTGAATATCCTTCACGACACTGGTCTTTGAGGCTTCAACATTACACTTGATATTAATGCATCCATTGATCTCCTCTTCATGTTTAGCCGCCTCAACACAGCTTTTCCTTTTCTGACCCCTGGAAATGTTGGTCTCAATATATTTCAGAGCTTCGGCCCTCAATCTATCAAAATCTTTATTTTTCGGGCTGGATTGGCTTGAGGTAGTCTGAAATGACGGAAAATATTTGTTACATGCGCTGATTTCAGATTGACTCCTGGCGGCCTCAACACAAACCTTGTCTTTCTGTTTCGCTGAGATGTTAGCTTCAAGAAGACTCAAAGCTCTGGTCTTTGAGGCTTGAATATCCGACTTTATGCCTCGGCATTCATTGATCTCCTCTAAATGTTTAGCCGCCTCAACACAGCTTTTCCAGTTCTGACTCTTGGAAATGTTGGCTTCAATATCCTGCAGGGCTTTAATCCTCAAGGTTTCAATATCCGTACCCCCTGGTTTGGAAGTATCCGCGGCATATCCAATAACGGCCAGGGCCAGGGAGATAAGAAGGCTCTTCGCTGTTTCAAATGGGTAGCTCTAAAGGCTCTGGCCCAGGGACGCAAAGTTTACCACTTTAATCCCAATACCTGTTGTGCTATAAAAAAGAGGGATGGTTGAGCCACCCACCTCTGGTTT
>JADFYC010000430.1 GCA_015233295.1 Deltaproteobacteria bacterium
AATCCCACCGGCAACCTGCTCTCGGCCGACCGGATGAAAGACATCGCCGCCCTGGGCCTTTATGTCATCTCCGATGAAATCTACCACGGATTAGTTTATGAAGGGCGGGAACATTCCATCCTGGAATTCACCGACCATGCTTTTGTCCTAAACGGCTTTTCCAAACTCTATGCCATGACCGGATGGCGACTGGGTTATCTTATTTCTCCGCCCGATTTTGTCAGGCCGTTACAAAAGATCACTCAAAATTTCTTCATTTCCGCCAACTCCATCAGCCAATGGGCCGGCATCGCGGCCTTGACCAAGGCGGGGCCGGAAGTGGCCAAAATGAAAGAAATCTATAATCAGCGAAGAGTGTATTTGATCAGCCGGTTGCGGGAACTCGGCCTGGGCATCACCGTGGAGCCAACCGGTGCTTTTTACGTCTTGGCCAATGCCAAACATTTAACCTCAGATTCCTACGCCCTGGCTTTTGATATCCTGGACAAAGCCAAAGTGGCGGTAACTCCGGGTATTGATTTTGGCCGGGGCGCCGAGGGCTATATTCGGCTCTGCTACGCCAATTCCTTAGAGAATATCGCCGAAGGGATGAACCGACTGAAACACTATCTGGAACAAAGAGGCTTCTGAGCAACGGTTCCGGCATAATCAAAAAACTACCCGACGACCGGGAGATACGAGGTATCACCATGGACCAGCCGGCTTCATTTGAGGTGCGGTCAGCCGTATTCGTTAAGAGCGCCGTCAAACCTGTTCAATATCCGGATGAGCGTTTGCCCGAGGTGGCCTTCGCCGGCCGATCCAACGTGGGTAAATCTTCTCTGATCAACACCCTCGCCCGGCACAAAAAGCTGGTCCGAACCAGCTCCACGCCCGGACGGACACAGACCATTAATTTCTTCATAGTTAATCAATCATGTTACTTTGTGGATCTACCTGGGTATGGCTTCGCCAAGGTACCGGAGGCTACCCGGCGCAGTTGGGGCCCCATGGTCGAAAGGTATTTAAGACGGGGAGATGTCCGAGCGGTGGTGTGTATTCTTGATATCCGCCGCATCCCGAGTGATGAGGATCTGGAGCTGCTCCTATTTTTAGATCACCATGGTATTAACAGCATCATCACCCTGACCAAGACGGACAAGTTGTCCTCCAACAAGGTTCGGGCCCAGAAGGACGCCATCAGCCGCGTCTTGAACCGCGAAGACTTAATTGAATTTTCGGCCAAAACCGGATTAGGCCGCGAAGCCGTGCTAAAACGAATTGCCGAAAGCCTGAAAGGGCCTGGGCAACTTACCGGAAGCGTGGAAGAATCTGAGTGAGGGAAGGCAGCGGGGATGGCCGAAAGCTACGATCTGGCGGTGTGTTTGACAAAAAAACAAAGAACTGGCTGCAGCCTGGCAGACAGGGCAGTTAAGGATGGGGGATAAATGACCGGGCAATTGTTGGAGCGGCGAGGTCAAGTGCCGCTTAACGGCGAGTGTCTCTAATTCCCGTCTCTAATTCCCATTAGACCGACCCGTTCCACTCAATAAATCTGCGCCAGTAAGAGGCGAAACGTTCAGCGTAGAACTGGACCCACTCCACCACCGCCTTTTCGCCCAAATCGTAACCCGCCTTTTCAGACTCGATCCACTTGTGCCTTTGAATCTCATCTAGTTCCAGGTCCAGATAATCTTTTCCGGTCATATCCCCCCCCACCATTAAATATGCAGCTAAAAGCTACAGCACACTCTGATTTTATTATACTCCCAAATGCAACGAATAGCAATACCCTTTAGTTCAAAGTTCGCCCAAAGTCAACTTTTTTTATACTTCCCCGTCAAATTGTTTTAAGCCGTGTGAGGCAAGCAACCTTCAGGGTTGCCGGTTGCTCGTTATTGGTTACTCGTTTAAGACAACCAGCGACAAGTAACGAAAAAACAAGCCACGTCACCTCGAAAAGGGACAATTATGACTAGTCGAGGTATAATAATCAGTTTAATTAATTACCTTATCTATATCCAGCAAAATTTTGACCCCTCCGTCGATCTTGGCCATGGCCAAAATGGCGTTAGTCTTCACTCTCGCTCCAAATGACGGGGTCTCTTCAATCTCCGACGCCTTTATATCCCGAACCTCCGACACCGCATCCACGGCAATGCCCACCTGGGTGGCCCGGCCATTACCGTCCACCTCCAGTACAATGATGCAAGTCCGGTCGGTATAAGCCATCTCTTCCATCCCGAACTTCAAGCGCAGGTCCATCACTGAGATCACCTTGCCCCTAAGATTGACCACTCCTTTGATATAAGGTGGGGCCTGAGGGATGGTTCTGATGGGCGCCATCCCAATAATTTCCTTAACTTTTAATATGTCTATGCCGAACTCCTGCTGGCCCAGGGCGAAGGTCAAGTACTTGCCCTCCTTGTTCAACATGGCTTTGGACGTCTTTTCAGCCGCGGTGGCTCCGCGCTGGAGAATATCCTGGGTCAGGCCATCCATATTCGCCGGAACAGACACCTGGGCGCTCACCTTGCGGTCGCGGCAAACGGTCTCTGCGAATTGCATGTCAACGAACTTTTCCAGATCGATCAGAGATCCAATGCCCATATCATGGTACATATATTTTTGAATGCGGTCGAGGTCATCTATGGATGGGAACAAATCTCCAGTCTTTATCCCCTGAGCCTCTGTCAAAACATTCTTGAGCAACGGCACCTTGAGGCCCAGTTTCTTGTCCGGGTCCAGGAACGAAACCGCTACCTCCGCCGCCGTATCCGGTTTCTTCTCAATGAATTTGCCGGCTTGAACCAACATCTCACTGAATTCATAGACCGCGTCAGTGTACGGGCCGATAAAATCATCCCGCGCCGCCACCACGCAACAAGGATGGTTTTTCCAAAGCTCACTGGACAAAAACTGTAGCTCTGCGATCCCGGAGGCAATCGCTTTCGTACCTATCGGCTCGGCCACCATGAATCCACTGGCTCCGGCGTTCCCGTTCAAAAATTCAGGCATCTTTATCGGGGGGACCACCTCGAAACCAACCTCCACCCCGGCCTCTCCGATTGCTCCCGGTTTGAGGCCGATTTTGCTGAAAAACATGTGAGCCAGCATATGATGGATAGACATTTTATGAGGGATAAAGAATTGTTTGCCCCTGAAGAAACTTTGAAATGGTTCCCGGTATTCCCCCAGTTTATTTCTGACAAAGATACTCCCATTCCGATGGGTTAACAATATTAATTTAATGGGCGTTTCA
>JADFYC010000431.1 GCA_015233295.1 Deltaproteobacteria bacterium
GAGATCACCAATATGATATCGGGATTGGCCAGAAAAGAATTGGCGGAGATGGGGGTAACCTTGGAAGCCGCCATCCCCACCGTCGTCTCGGGTAAAAATCACCAAATTAAACACATGATTAATGGCCCCAGCATCGTCATCCCTTTCCAAACCGATGATGGTCCCTTTTCGGTGGATGTTTGTCTCCAAGAGATCTAGGCCTAAAGATATGTGATTAGTGGTTAGAACTAGAATCCCGGCATGTTAGAAAAAGCAACCCCCAGAGGACACCAAGAGAAGAAAGTGATTATGCTGGTTAACCCCATGTGTTTTATGGTAAAGCAGAGGTCCGCATGGCCTTCCAACCTGTATCTGAATTAGACCTGATAAAAGTAATTGTTTTTGACTGTGACGGTGTAATGTTTGACTCCAAACACGCCAACGAAACCTTCTACAATCATATCCTGGCCCATTTTGGCCGCCCTCCCATGACCTCGGAGGAAATAGAATTCGTTCATCAGAATACGGGTATCGAAAGCGTCGCCCATATCTTCCGGGCCTATCCCGAGCAGGATGCCGCCCTGGAATTCCTAAAGACTTTCAGTTTCGAGCCGTTTCTTCCCCTGATGAAAATTGAGCCCGGTTTAATTGACTTTCTCAGATTCTTAAGGCCCACCTACCATACGGCGATTGCCACCAATCGCAGCTATACCATGCCCGGTTTGCTCCGGGCTGCCGGAATGACTGAGTACTTCGATCTGGTCATCACTTGCCTGGACGTAAGCCGTCCGAAACCATACCCCGACGAGCTAATCCGGATCCTGGAATATTTCGATGTTCCGGCCAACCAGATCCTCTATCTGGGCGATTCCAAGGTGGACGAACTGACCGCCAACCAGGCCGGAGTACCTCTTATTGCATATAAAAACAATAAATTAGATGCATTCATGCACGTGTCCGGCTTTGACCGGGTCAAGCAATTTCTGACTGGAGAGAGGTCAAGCAACTATCGAGTCATGGCCTCCGGATGACAGGCTCGGGGCATTGCCGGTCGATGCCGGGGATCTGGGGAAATAAAATAGAATGAATGACTCAAGACTATTCAAGCCAAACCAAGATCGAGAAACGTTTGTCGCGTTCGAAGGTATTGACGGCTCCGGAAAGACTACCCAGGCCCAAATGTTGAAGGACTATATCGCTAATCGCGGCATTGAGGTTGTTTTGACTTGTGAGCCGACCAACGGCCCGATCGGCCGGGCCATCCGCCAGGCGGCTGTCTCCCCTAACCCGATTTCCCCTCAAGAAGAAACCGACCTGTTCATCCGGGACAGAGCAGACCATGTGAATAATTTCATCCTACCCGCCTTGAAGCTCAAACAGGTTGTGATTACGGACCGATATTACCTTTCAACCATGGCCTACCAGGGAGCCCGGGGCCTGGATCCCGAGGCCATCCGTAGAAAAAACGAGTTGTTCGCCCCTTTCCCAGATCTGACCCTGCTCATAGACATCCCCCCTGCCATAGCCCTGCAACGGATTCAGGCCCGAGGACGCCATTTGGAAAAATTTGAGATGTTCGACTTTCTTGTTCGGGTTCGGGATATCTACCTGAATCAGGTGAATATGGGCTTTCCCGGTCTGGTATTGATCGATGGCCGGCAGGAGCCTATTGCGGTCCACCAGCAGGTCACAAATTTGGTGGAGCGACTGCTTGGGCTACGCGTCCGCCATGACTAAAAAGGCCTCGGGTTGTTTGTTACCGGTTTCCGATGGAGATAACAAGGCTAATTTTAACGATAAACAAGAAACGTACAACTCACCGCAGGCAACTCCAAAGACGCCGGTTATCCTAAAAAAACGCCGAAGATGATTCTGGCTATTGACTTGACACAACCGATAGTCTATTCTTCGGCCAGAATCCAACATGTAGTTATCGTCATCAATTATTCATAGGGAAAGTTCATGATAAGGCATTTATCTATGGCCGCGACCCCCAGGCAAGACAAGTCCCAGGAAAGCTTTTTAGAGGATCGGCCGCGAGATGGCGTTCTCATCAAGGGAATTAACGATCATTTAGTGGTTGACATCTGTGAAACCTGCGCTGAAGAAGACATCGCAGAAATGATCAACAAGGCTTTTTCCAAACAAAAAAGCTTCTTCAAAAACGCCGATGTGATCCTCCAAACGGGAAAGCGGACCATCGACGAAAGCTCCTACCAACACATTCGGAGGATGCTGAAAGAAGAATTTGCCGTTCGGTCGGTCACTCAATGCAGCATCATGACGGAGGATGACGGAGTTTTTTCTCCGACTTGCTATCGGGCAGCGCTCAGTGCGGCCCGACCGCCAAGGGCTGGCCTGATTCCATCTTCAGAGCCTCTCCGGGCCGAAGATAAACCCTCTTTGGTCCACAAAGGCCGGTTAAGGTCAGGACAAACCGTCGAGGCCGAAGGCCATCTGGTCCAGATTGGCGATGTCCATACCGGGGCAATGATCACGGCCGGGGGCGATATATTCGTGTTGGGGGCGCTTAAAGGATCAGCTTTCGCCGGCGTCGGTACAGGTCGTGAGGCGCTTGTTTTTTCTCTGGATATGCGCCCGACCATCCTCCGGATTGGAGATGTTTTAGCTTCCGGATATGGCGGACAGGACAAAAAAATGTATGGCCCCGAAGTGGCCAAAGTTGACAACGGGGTGATCGTAATTCAGGCCTTAAGCCGCGCCTTTGAGGGACAACTTGCAGAATTTGTTCCGAAAGGGGAAAATAGGTAGAACGATTTGACTGCGGTCGACTAAAGTCTCCGCGGGTGAGAGTATTATAACCGTTTCCAGCAGCAAGGTGGATTATGGAATCAAAGGTATTTGTAGTCACCTCCGGCAAGGGGGGCGTCGGCAAGACCACCGCTACCGCCAATATCGGTACGGCCATGGCCATGACGGGTAAGAATGTGCTAGTTATCGACTTGGATATTGGGTTACGGAACCTCGATGTGGTCATGGGCCTGGAAAACCGTGTTGTTTTCACCGTGGTGGATGTAATTAAAGGACGATGCAACCACAAGAAAGCATTAATCAAAGATCGCCGCGTGGATAACCTGTTCCTCATTCCGGCGTCCCAAATCGACACCAAAGACGCCATCAACGAACAGGAAATCCGTGACTTATGTGTGACGTTGAAGAACGAATTCGACTACATTTTCATCGACTGCCCCGCCGGCATCGAACAAGGCTTTAAAAATGCCATTGCGGCCGCCGATGAA
>JADFYC010000432.1 GCA_015233295.1 Deltaproteobacteria bacterium
CTTATTTTCCGGGATTTGATACAAATCTTCGTAGGTGGCTTTTTTTTTGGCTGTGGCCGGCATGGAGCACCTCCCTTCTGTTGATGAAAAGCAAAACATCAACAATCGGCAGCTATTCCGCTAACGGGGCAGATTAAGCCCACAATTGGGCTAGATCAATTTCAATCTCTTGAAACGGCACGGCTCGGATCTTGCTTGACTCACCTTGGACCTCCACCAGCCTCCACAGGCCGGAATCCAGTTGAAATATACATGGCACGAGACCCGGGGAGGCACACCGTACAGATATCGCACTCCAGATTACGCATAAATCGGGATCTTGCGGACCCGGTCTATTATGGCCGTGCCGGGGGAAAGAACTTCACAGACCCAGTCGGGAGGGACCGAAAACCAGTTCTCGTCCGGGAGAATAGGCAACCTTTCCTGCCGCCAGCCAGCCAGATCCGGGACCAGGATGTGCTCGCCCAGGCTCAATTCCGGTCCAAACAAGATCCACCATCCGCCGGGTCCGCCGCCATCGCCCAGATGAAAGGCCCCACAGATTTTGGCGCCCAGCACGGAAGCCGAGATGGCATGCTTTGGGGCCGGCCGGGCTGAGGCGATCAGTTCGCCATGGATGATTTCCCCAATCATGTTTTCCGGGATTTGATATAAATCTTCGTACACGGCTTTCTTTTTGGCTGTAGCCGGCATGTCGCGTTCCCCGTTCTTGTGGTGTTCAGGATTAACATGCACCGAACTTCTCTGTCTTGCGAGCCGGATAGGGTTCTGCTCAGGCCTTGACTACTCGGGCCGATACCCCGGTCCTCCCGGCCATGGCGTTCCGGGTGTCGATGATCAGCCCGGCTTCCCGGCCAATAAAATCGTAATCCACGGCTGAATGATCGGTGACGATGATAACGGCGTCGTATGCCTGAAGACTCTCAGAAGTCAGGTCAACAGATTGTTTTTCAAAACGATATTTTCGGGTTGCCGGCAGGACGGAGATGTGCGGGTCATGATAGTCCACCTCAGCCCCCCGCTGTTGCAGCAGTTCCATTAATCTTAAACCGGGTGACTCCCGCATATCGTCCACATCTTTTTTATAGGCCACACCCAACAAGAGAATCCGGCTCCCTTTCAGGCTCTTCATCTCGTCATTCAGGGCCTCCACCACTCCGGCCAGGACAAACAAGGGCATGGCCGTATTAATCTCTCCGGCCAGTTCAATGAATCGGGTGGAGATATCAAACTCACGGGCGCGCCAGGTGAGATAGAAAGGATCAATGGGGATGCAGTGCCCCCCCAGACCCGGTCCGGGATAAAAGGGCATGAACCCAAAAGGCTTGGACTTTGCCGCGGCGATTACCTCCCAGATGTCCAGGCCCATCCGATGGAAAACCATCTTCATCTCATTGACCAGGGCGATATTTACACTTCTGAAAATATTTTCTAAAAGTTTGGTTGCTTCTGCGGTCTCAGGACTGGATACGGGGACAACGGCGGCCACAATAGACTCATACAGGGCACAGGCCAGCCCAAGGCATCGGTCCGTCAGACCGCCAACCACCTTGGGCAGACTCGCTGTGGGAAATGTTGTGTTTCCAGGGTCTTCTCTTTCCGGCGAATAGGCCAGGAAGAAATCCCGCCCGGCGGTCAGGCCGCCATGCTCCAAAATGGGCTTTAAGACTTCTCGCGTGGTGCCGGGATAAGTGGTGCTTTCAAGGACGACCAGTTGCCCAGGGTGGAGATGCCGGGCAATCGTTTCAGCGGTAGACTTGATAAAACTCACATCTGGTTCATGGTTTCTGGTCAATGGCGTGGGGACACAAATCAGGACACAATCTGTCTCGCCGAGACGAGAAAAATCGGAAGTGGCCAGGCAATTATGTTCGCTTAAGACCTTGATGGCCTGATCTGAAATATGACCGATATAACTCTTTCCGGCATTGATCCGGTTTACTTTGTGCTCATCGATATCCAGGCTGATTACCGGAAAGCCGGCCTTGGCGAATTCGATGGCCAGCGGCAACCCGACATAACCCATCCCGATGATGCCGGTGATGCCTTCCCGGCTCTTGATCTTTTTTAATAAGGCCCGTTCCCGTTCCTGATTCAATCCGTCCTCCGGAGTCACCCACCGGCGCCCCTACTTTAAGGGAAGTGGTCTGATGTCATCACTTAGACAAAAACAAGACCTTGCCCCTAAAAGCCTGGCGATACATCTGAGAATCCCAGAGCCTTGATTGCCGCGTTCAGCTTCCCGCGGTCCACCGGTTTAGCAATATACGAAATGGCTCCCCCCTCATAAAACGCCTTAACCACATTTTTCGGATCATCGAGAGCGGTGATCATGATGACCTTGACTTCTTCGGATCCGGTGACGCCCATTGTTTTTTCTAACTCCCGAATCTCTCGCAGCGCTTCATGCCCGTCCATTTCCGGCATCACGATATCCATTAAAATAAGGTCGTAGAGTTCCTTTCGTTGTCTGGCCAGCGTGAAGGCTTGAACCGCTTCTTGGCCATTGGCCGCGACATCGCAAGTTCCATAAGGAGCAAGAAGGGATTGTAGCAGTTTCCGGCAAACAAACTCATCTTCGACAATCAACACCTTCATTGTTGTTCCTCCTTATTTAAACATAACCACGCTGCCGGGCCGATTGATTTCCTGCTCGTTTCGTTTGAGCAGTTTTTGCTCTTCTTGGACTACCCTGGGTGGAATGGTTGTTGGGACGCGCTTCAAGAGTACCTCGCCGGTATCCGTCCGGAAAAAGATCTTGCGAGGTTGGTAACCACCCAGGTCTTGGCTAATGACTCTGATCGATTCATTGTCCAAAAATTCCAGGGCACACAAGATATTCTTCTCGCCCACCCCGTTTTGTTTGGAGATGGAAGGCAGAAGATGAGCACCCCCGAACACCTTGGCTAACAAGCGGCCTCTGTCGCCACCTAAGCCCATGATCCGGTTGATCAAAAGCTCCATGGCATTTATGCCGTAACTGGCGGCGATGTCGAACCCTCTACAAATGGGCTTTCCCGGTAGGAGAATGTGGTTCATGCCGCCGATACGGGCTTCTAGATCGAAGATACAGACAGCCACGCATGAACCCAACAGGGTATAGATCACCGTAGGCTCCCGACTGGCATGGAGTTCACCAATATGAATCGATTTTTGTTTTCTGGAAGACTTAAACACCGTCGTCACTCCGCTAGGCCGATAGATGCTCATGTGGCACACTCTCGCAACACCGCACCG
>JADFYC010000433.1 GCA_015233295.1 Deltaproteobacteria bacterium
TAAAGTTTACTTCCAACGCATCATCGATCACCATCCCGGCCGCTGGGCCAAATATGCCGGGGAAAGATTGGCTGAATTGGGGCCGGGGTGATACCGAGCCAGTCTGTCATCTCATTTTTTCAACAACCGGTAGGGATCAGCCCGCATGGCCCACTCGCTGTTCGGGTGTTCCGCTGCCAGCCGATCAAAGATGCCGATCAGATTGGCCACGTCGTGGCTCTCGATATAGCGGGACACCCCGGCCAGGTAGATGGCCTCAGGGACCTGGAAACTTTTTGGAAATTCAGCGATAATCCGCTCAAAGCAGGCGGTTGCCCTGGGCCGGTCAGGCTGATTGAAATAGGCCCGGCCCATCCCCAACAGCAGAGATGGAATCAATTCTTGGGGCGAAAAGAACCCCAAGGTGCGGTAATGCTCCGTACCTTCTGAATCCAAAATAAGCAGGGATGGAGTCCATTTTATGCGGTATTTGGGGCCGAGAGTGGGATGGTCGGATGGAATTCTTAAGGGAATAAGGTTGTTGTTGACGAACTCGATGACTGCTGATTCCGGGTACGCGACCGCGTCCATTTGTTGGCAGCCGATTCAATTGGGGTTGAAAAAATCCACAAAAGCCAACTTATCGTCGGCGGCAGCCTTGACCAGGCCGTCCTCAAATGAGGTAATCCAAAAAATCTGAGACATGCCGTTCTCCTTTCCGTGCTGACCGCACACTACACCTATGGTTAACCTGCGTCCGGGCTTAAAAAAATCCACCAGGCGAGTCATTCTCCCCAATCTTCAAAAGAGGTCCCCATCTTAAATGCTCTTGAGCCATTTGTAAATGGGGATAGCCCCTAATTTGTGAGGATAATTTCCTATGAGGATAGGGGAATGGGCCAGATACCGCGGAGAAGAACGTATGGCCACGTCATCGGCGCCTCCGTGTTGCGGAGGTACAATTCGGCGATTTAGCATCACCAAATATAATTCTTGGCGTAGCCTCGGACATGGTGGCCGGCCAGGACATGAAAGGTCCGGATCTTTTTTAAGGTCACCGGGGAGAGTTGCCCGATGGGCAGGTAGATGATCTTTTTCCCCAACCTGTTGGCGACATTGTGGCACCAGGAGCGGGGCGGCTTGGCGGCCACGTACAAGACGTGATTTTCCTCAGAGTAGTCAATGGCGGCCAGCAAGAGTCTCTCCGGCTTGGACCGGGCCGGATTAAAAAAAGGGTCTCTCCAGATATCATAGACCCGCAGGGGCGGGTAGGTCAGCATGAAACCGCCGTAATGGCAGAGCGAGATGCCGGGACCGACCATTTGCTCACCGGCCGGGGTGGCATAAAAGGCCATATCCGATTCCTGGCTGTTTTCCCCCAACCAGGTCAGGCACCAGGGGTATTTCTCCTGACCCGGCTCGGTTGAATCTTCGTCAAAGATGACCACCACCGAGCCCACCCGGCCTTTAATCGGCAAATATTCCCGGACGTAGATGTTCCCCTGAGCCCAGTTGCGAATCGTCTCCCGGACGTCAATCCCGTCGTGCAATGAAGTGGTGAAAGGACTCACCCGGAAGTTCTTTTCGGACAGGATCTTCAGCGATTTCTTTTTAAGGAATCCGCCGTATCCCTCGATAACCAGGTCCTCCGGCGGATAGGAGCAAATAGCATCGGGATTGAAATTTTTCTTCCATTCGCCCGGCGTCTTTTCCCGCGGCCGTTGCTTGACCGGCACCGGAACCAGCCGCCGCCGAAGAGTCTTGATGCGGCGATGAAACCGTATTTTCTTCTGATTAAGATATAGATCCTCGCCTCTAAGAGTCACTTCCGGGAGACCCGAATCCTTGTCCTGATAAGGATAGTTGGAGCCCAGGTCCCACACTTCATAGGAAAAATTATCGTCGGCCACGCCCCTGGCGGCGATGACGAGCTGGTAGAAATCCGGCGTCAACTGGCCCTGGATGATGGCATAGTTCCGGGCGAATTGTCTCAAGGCGGCCAGTTGGGGGATGGTAATTCTTTCCTTATAAGTATGGGCATACCGCTCCCTGGCCTGGTTCAGCAATTCTCCCTGCAGGACCAGCCGGTCCAGGACGGCCTCATCCGGGGATATCCCAATGTCCCGTCTCATGGCCTCGTACCGGGCGGCCAAAAAAGGAATCTCGGACATGATTTCCCGGCTCGATTCGGCATTCAGATTAGATAAGGTAACTCCTTCCCGTTTGCGTCGGCCCAATGGCTGGGCCTGAGGTTGTTGGAGCAGCCGTTTTACTTCCGGATAATGATACAGGCCGAGCACGCCCAGGACCCGGTCGTACTTTTGAGACAAGACCTGGAGATGGTAGGCCATGGCCGCTTCCCGGAGTTGATCGGTCTGATCACGCGGACCAGCACCGGCATGCTCCAGATAGGCCCGGCAATAGGCATCGTGGCCGATACGGGTGATGGCGTAGGAATCGGGTAAGGCCTCCTGGTAGTGGGGATATCCGGGGGTGTCACGATCCATAAAAGTCACGGGGAGCTGATCTTCCTGGGCCCCACCTGGCCGTCGGTGGGCTCCAACAGCAAAAACGCGTGGCCGCCCTGGTCAGGATAGAGGATGGCGGATAGATGGGGCATCCGGGCCACTCCGGCCATCACCTGGGCCTGGATAGTAGGCGGAAATTCCACGGCCACAGCCTGCGGCCGGTAAGATTTGAACACCCTGGCCACTTCCACGGCAAATTCCATCCGACCGTGAAGGATGGGCAGCAAATAGATGTTCTCAGGATTTATCCTGGCCATTTAGACCTCAATATGGGGCGAAGAAGATGACGCCGGGCCGGCATTTTGGGAAAGTTCCGGCGGTTGATCTTGACTTATGCCGACGTCACTGGTAGTATGGTATGAAGTTCATCCGGACCGGGATGGGCCGAGAATGTTATTTCGACGCAACGAATTTATCGGGAGTAAATATATAACATAGCCAATTGGGAGGATATCATGAAAAAATATCTGTTTATGTTGCTGGCCCTGGCGTTTCTTTTTACGGCCGGCTGCGAATATTTGGACCAAAATGTTATGTACGATCGCAATCAGCCGTTACATGATCCCATGTTCCCCAATCCGGACGACGACATGCCCATGCCTAATTCCTGGTAAAGAAACCCGGGGCACGCCCAACTTTTGCCTAAGACGGAAAACCGCATGGGCCGCCCGGCCTTTTCCCGGTGGCCCTGGCGCTTATACTGCTAAAACT
>JADFYC010000434.1 GCA_015233295.1 Deltaproteobacteria bacterium
AAACTGGCCGAGCAAGCCTTGGGCGACAGTGAGGAACGGTTCAAGACCGTCTTTGATGAGTCCCCCATCGGAATCGAAGTGCACGACGACCAGGGCCGGCTGCTGGAAGTGAATAAATCATGCCTGAATATTTTTGGAGTGTTGGACCCTGAGGAGATCAAGGGGTTCAGCTTGTTTGACAATCCGAATTTGCCGGAAGACGCCCGGGGTACTCTCCGCCGCGGCCAGGCCGTTTGTTTAGAAATGCTCTTTGATTTCAACAATATAAATAGTAACAACATTTACCGCACATCCAAATCCGGCCAGGCTTACATTCACCTGGTCATCAGACCCTTGATTTCAAAAGAGACCAAAAATATCAAGGGCTATCTTGTCCTGGTTCGGGATGTCACCGAACGCCGGCGGGCGGCGGAGGAATTGGAATGGGAAGTAACCATGAATGCCGGTTTGGCCAGGCTCTCCAGCGCCCTGGTCAGTCTTCCGGCCGATGTGGCCGATATTGCCGAGATGGTCCTGGACCAGGCCCGAATCTTGACCGGCAGCACTTACGGATACGTCTCCGCCATAGAGCAGGATACCGGAGAGAACACCTCACATGCTTTGGTTAAAATGATGCCGGATGAATGCGCCTTGCCGGGAAAAGAGCGAAAGATATCCTTCTCCCAGGGGACTGATGGGCATTATCCCGGACTATGGGGGCATAGTCTGAATATCAAGGAGGCTTTTTATACTAATTCACCTCAGACGCATCCCGCGGCCGCGGGGTTGCCGACCGGGCATGTCCTGATTGATAAATTTCTCTCGGTCCCGGTAATGTTGGGAGATGAACTGGTCGGGCAAATATCCCTGGCCAACCCCAATCGTGACTACCTGAACCGGGACCTCCAGGCGATACGGCAACTGGCCGAACTATTTTCCCTGGCCATCAATAGTCACCGCGTCCAGGAAGGAAGGGCCGACATAGAAAATCAACTCCGCCAGGTCCAAAAGATGGAGGCCATGGGCGCTCTGGCTGGAGGAATTGCCCATGATTTTAATAATATCCTGGGAGCTATCTACGGTTATACGGAGATCGCGTTGGAGGATGCCCGAGCCGGCAAGTTGGACCCAAATGATCTGGAACAAGTGCTGCTGGGCTGTAAGCGGGCCAAGGACTTAATCAAACAGATATTGACTTTTAGCCGGCGCACGGAAAAGAAAACGTATCCGGTTCGCTTAGGCATGGTAGTGGAGGAAGCTCTCAATTTGATCAGAGCTTCTTTCCCGACCACCATTGAGATATCTAAACATATTGAGGCCGCCGGGGGCCTGGTCATGGCCGACCCCACAGAGATTCATCAAGTTATCATGAACCTTTGCACCAACTCCGCCCATGCCATGCGCGATTCTTGGGGCCTGCTTGAGGTCAAGCTGACGGAAGTCCAACTTACAACCAAAGAAGCAGTTCGCCATCCCGACTTGACTCCGGGTTCCTACCTGAAACTTACGGTCAAGGACACAGGGGGAGGAATAGACCCTAAAATCATAGGCCGTATTTTCGACCCATTTTTCACAACTAAGAAAGGCGAAGGAACCGGCATGGGCCTGTCCGTGGCCCATGGAATTATCAAAAGCTATGCCGGCGCAATAGAAGTGACTAGTGGGCCGGGGTCGGGATCAACTTTTGCCGTGTTTCTCCCAAAGATCGAGATTCAGGCCGAGGAGGCCGGTGATGTCATGGCCCAGGCGCCCAGAGGCACGGAAAGGATTCTTTTTATAGATGACGAAGCAACCCTGGTCCATCTATGGAGACAAATATTAAAACGCCTGGGCTACCAGGTCACGGCCTATACAGATAGCCTCGAGGCGTTATGCCTCTTTCGTGACCATCCCGATAGTTTTGACCTGGTCATCACCGATCAGACCATGCCCATCATCACCGGCCTGGATTTGGCCCGGGAGGTTCTGGCGATCAGGCCGGACATGCCGATCATCTTATGCACCGGGTACAGTGAGTCGGTCACCTCCGAGATGGCCAAAGCCGCGGGCATTCAGGAGTACATTCTGAAACCGTTGGATCACCTGGAGATGGCCAATGTGGTGCGCCGCACTCTGGATGCGAATCAAATAAAGATATGAAACCGGCCCAAGACCACAGATATTCTGAACAGATGAATCCGCCGGGCGGTCCCTTTTCGCAACCGTTTTCTATGCCGGGCGCCTGATAATTCTTCATGACTTGAAGATTGTCAGACTGATGGACGGTTGGCTTTCACTTTTTTCTTGACATTTACCCTTAAACTGAATAAAAGTATATTTTTTAAATCTTGATGAGGTGACAACATGCAAACGATTGCTGTCAAAGCGAAGGACATAGAAGGCGAACGGAAATGGTACCTGGTTGACGCCAAGGACATAGTTCTGGGGCGGTTGGCTTCCGAAGTGGCCCGACGGTTAAGGGGGAAGCATAAACCTATTTTTACCAATCACCTGGACACGGGCGACTTCATAATCGTGGTCAATGCCGAAAAAGTCAAGCTTACCGGAAATAAGTGGGAGCAAAAAAACTACTACCGGCACTCCGGGTACATGGGCGGTCTGAAAACGACCCAGGCGAAAAAGCTACGGGACGAAAAACCGGAGCAAATTATCCAATTCGCCGTCAGGGGAATGTTACCCAAGAACCGGCTGGGCAGAAAGCAGCTTAAGAAACTCAAGATCTATGCCGGGGGTAATCATCCCCACCAGGCACAGACGCCCCAACCGCTGGAAATAAAAGGATAAACCAGATGACTGAGACAGAAAAACTATACGCCACCGGGAAGCGGAAGACCTCTATCGCCAGGGTTTACATGGCGCCGGGGTCCGGCAATGTTGAAGTCAATAAGCGCGACATCGACAGCTACTTCGGCCGCAAAACAGCCAAGATGATTATCATGCAGCCCTTGGAACTGACTGAAACAGTGGGCAAGTTTGATATCAAGGTGAATGTTTGCGGTGGCGGTATTTCCGGCCAGGCCGGAGCGATCAAACACGGCATAAGTAAGGCCCTGTTGGAGTATAACCCGGATTTTCGGGCAATATTGAAGAAAGCCGGGTTCATTACCCGTGACTCCCGGGTCAAAGAGAGAAAAAAGTACGGGATGCGCGGCGCCCGAGCCCGGTACCAATACTCCAAACGTTAAGTCTTATTATCTCAAGTATTTTCAGTCAATTCAAGCAAACAAGACGTCCTG
>JADFYC010000435.1 GCA_015233295.1 Deltaproteobacteria bacterium
GGTTACAAAGGTCAGCAACAAGGCGAAACCTTCTCTCGCCGTGGTATTCAAGAAATTGGGAGTCTCCTGACCGGCGTTCAGAACCTCACACAGCTCTCCCCGGCTCAACCGTTTTTGACAAATGGCTTGTGCCTGTTCCACGAGCATGTCGCCCAGTTCGTAGGTGGTCAGGGATTCATAACCGGCGGCAGATCGGCTGGGAGAGCTACCCTGGGAAGGGTCGGCGGCGAAAGAACCGGCCGGGATACCACAAATGGATAACAGTATTATAAAGATAAGCAATGTTCTTTTCATTTTTTTCTCCTTCTCATGAAAATGCAAACAGCACCACCTAAAATCGACTTGCCCGATTAAGGCGTTACCATAAAACTGGTGGTGGCGATCCGGCTGGTTATCTTTCCCGTGGCGGTGTCCAGGAAGGCGCAAAGCCAGGTGTAGCTGCCGGTTGGGTAATTAGATGGAATAAGGTATGAATCGTATCCCGGCATGGTGGAATTAACCAGTTGGGTGCCCTTGGGTAACGTTAAATTGTTTTGGAACGGCTTAAAATCCGATGACATGTTTGGGTAGAAGACCAGGGCGCCGTTGGGCTGGAGCAGGGCGATTCCAAGGGCCAGACTGGAGGCATTTGACATAGACCCTTCCGAAATGGTCACACGCATTTTGGCGCCTCGGGCATAGCTCTCTTTGTCTGTTTCCATAAACACATATGGTCTCCAATCAGCGTTCGGTCCTCCATACATACCCTGTTGATTCCTGGTTCCGTCGAGGTTATTGTAGGCGGCATCGGGATTGCCTTTTTTTAGACATGAAGAGGAATTCAACAGATGATAATCCTTCCCGTTGGTGCTGATAAAGCCTGGTGAGGATTCCGTGGCCCCGACACCGGCTGTAACATAGACATAGGTTGCTTGATTTCCCCACATGTTATTGTAACTATTAGATGACTTGGCCCCGGCGTTGTTGGCCCCAATCCCCGCGCCGGTGCTGTGTCCGGCAATGATGTTATTCATAATGACCGGAGTCGAGTTGTCCACTCGAATACCTCCGCCGGCGCTTTTGTCGGAGGTGTTCCCTATTTGGTTATTCACGATGGTATTGTTGACCACCATGGGGCTGCTCACTCCATTCTGGCCGCTATAAATGCAGATACCCCCGGCGTCGTTGGTGGCGACGTTATTGGCGATCAAGTTATTCGCGACTAAACCGCTGGAGCCGTCGCCGACGACCAATCCACCGCCGTATATGGTGGTCATGTTATTCGTGATCAAGTTATTGATGATCCGGGCATTACTGCTTGGAGTCACACACACTCCGCCACCCCTGGCCGACGTATTCAGCGTAATGATGTTTTGTGCTATCAAACAACTGGATATGAACAGATCGACCCCACCGCCCCAGTTCACAGCATTGTTGCCCGTGACGGTATTATTGGTAAATACAGCCGCGGAAGATCCGTCGAAGAGGATACCACCGCCGCCGTCGGAAGCGTTATTTTGAGAAAAAGTGTTGCTGTCAATGGTCGATGCCATTTGCCAACCGTACAGACCACCACCCCAGCGGCCTTGATTGTGTGTAAACAGGTTGTTGAAAATGGTCGGGTTGCTGGCGATAATGGCCATTCCACCGCCGTCTAACCCTTGGTTTTCTGTAAATGTGTTGTTGGTAATGGAAAATCCGTAACACTGGTAAGTGTATAACCCGCCGCCATAATGCTGTAAGCCGGCTGTCTTGTTACCCCGGAATGTATTGTTGGACACGGCGGTGGAAGAAGAGACCATACACACTCCGGCGCCTGGTCCGGCGTTGGGACCGGCAGTCGTGTTATTCTGGATGGTGTTGCCGCTGATCAAGCCGGTGGCGCCGTAAAGATAAATGCCGCCTCCGTAAGCGTTCGTTGCGGATATGACGGCATTGTTTTGGACAGTATTATTAATCACGGAAACACTTCCGCCCCTAAAGGCTAAGCCGCCGCCGTAGACGGCTTTGTTATTGTCAATAACACTATTTGATATCTCGAACCCGTTTGACCCGTCGACAAAAATACCACCTCCGAAATTCGCGATATCCTGACCGGCTGTCGCTCCGCCGGTTATATGTACTCCGGTTATTCTTACATTATCAGCCTCATATATACTGATAACCCGGCCTCGGCCACCGGAGGTAATGGTCGGAGGCGGCGTTCCGACGCCTTTGATCGTTATCCCGGAATTGTCATTGCCCATGAACACAATTGACTCCAGGTATACACCCCCAGCTACTTCGATGGTATCGCCCCGTGAGGCGGCATTAACGGCTGCCTGGATTGAGACGTACTGGGCCGGGACTTGAATAACGCGGGCCTGAGCATCAACCGTCAGGCCGGCCAAGATGCCTAGAGAGAAAAACGACAGAGAAAAATACATCTTTAGAGATTTTGGCATATGTCACCTTTATGTCTTCCTGAATTCAAAGAAATCGTTCACTGCCAAAGTGAGTCTGATATCATTTTTTTTGGATAATTAAAACTTATTTATCAAATGTGGTTGTGTTTACAAGACTTTTTTTGAGGAGATCATATAATGTCAATTAATGTCAATGGCGGCAGCCCTTGGACTCGTGGCGACCGCAGGGGTAGGGCGGTTATCCGTATACAAAATAAGCACAAACCGATATTCGTCCGATCTACCCGTTGACAAAAGCCGTGCGGTGGTTATAATCACTTCACGTTATCTAATCATATCTATACTACGCAATCTTTGGTTTTTCCAGGCACAGTTGGTGGGTGGGCCGGCTTCTGGCAAATTTTGACATAAATTTGACGGAATTTGCCTTTCTGTTGGTTATAAGCAAATATCGTGCCTGGAAAGCCGAAGTTAAGGTGACGTGGTGGCTGGATATCTTAAAGAAAGGCGGCTTTTTTCCAGGCGGTATTTGAATACTGCTCCGGAGGCCGGATTGATGACCCCAAAAAAGGCGAGGCCGGTTTCCTTAGGCCAGACTAATCATACCTATTTTGCTGAGAGAATCATGGGTTGGCCTATCCGGCCGGATGTCGGTCCGCGGCCTGACTGTGATGCCCCTCAGCGGTCATAACAAGGAGTTTGTATGGGTGACAACGGTTACACGGCCTTCACCGGGGCCAGCAAATACGTACTCGACGGAGAATTGTCAAAAATTGTCAATATTTCTATTGCATTGGAGATGCCTCTGCTGA
>JADFYC010000436.1 GCA_015233295.1 Deltaproteobacteria bacterium
CCTCTTGCAGCCGGACAAAATATCTGGTAGAGGTAAATTTATCCCTGATTGACTATCTGGTTCGCCTACACGATGGAAATGATGATTCGTCAAACCTAGACAGAAAAGGTTTCGGACATGGTTCAAATAAAATATCCTTATAGATATATATGTTGGGGACTTAATATTGGTTCTGAGCTGGAATGCCCGGAATTGCCGGTCAGCTCAAACGAGGCGGATGTGTTCATTCATTTGGGGCAGACTCCCCAGCGGTTGCCGGAGGTTAAATCCAGGGGTGTTTACTATGAGATGAACCATGATCAGTTCTTGCTCACCGTGGACGGCGTGGCCCGGTATTGGGTCAGATCCGGCCGCGAGATCATTATTGAACCCCTGGCCGCGGCGGATAACAGCGCCATTCGTCTTTATCTGCTCGGCTCAGCCTTTGGGGCTCTACTGTTTCAGCGGGGCCTGGTGCCCTTCCACGGCAGCGCCCTGGATATAAACGGCCGGGCCGTGGTTATTGCCGGACGTTCGGCTGCGGGCAAATCCACGCTGGCCGCGGTCCTGTGCCGGAGGGGGCACCGCTTGCTCGCCGACGACGTCTGTGTCTTCCAGCTCGATGCCGGCGGCCGGCCGTTCGTGCTCCCGGCCTATCCTCGGTTAAAGCTCTGGGCCGATGTCGTGGACGCCCTCGGGCAAGACAAACAAGGCCTGGTCCAGGTCCGGCCCGGCCTGGAAAAGTACGTCGTGCCCCTTGATTCAGCCTTTTGTCCACATCCCTTGCTCCTGGCCGCGGTCTATATTCTATCCCCTTTCAACGATGACAGCCTGGAATTTGAACCGATCACCGGGCAAGACAAGTTTAATGCCCTGAATAGGAATACCTACCGCCTGCGCTTCACCAAAGGCCTGCCCGATAAGTCAGCCCACTACAAGGCCTGCCTGGCTGTATCGCAGCACGCCCGGGTGGCTCGGATCCACCGCCCCGATGCCCTCGTCGGGCTTGATAAATTAGCCGATCTGGTGGAGGAGGAGTCATCAAAATGAACGGAATTATCTGGATCGCCTCCTATCCCAAATCCGGGAATACCTGGTTTCGCCTATTTTTGACCAATCTGTTGCTTGATCCTCCAGAGCCGGCCGATATCAACGATATCACCACGACCATTGCCAGCTCGAGGGGGCTTTTCGACGACTATGCCGGCATAGAATCATCCGATCTCTTGCCCGAAGAGATCGAACGGAAACGGCCCCAGGTTTATGAGTTGCTGGCCGAGGAGGCGGAAGATCAGGTTTTCATTAAGATCCATGATGCCTACACCTATCTTGAGGAGGGGCTTCCGCTGGTCTCTACCGCCGGCACCTGGGGCGTGGTCTATATTGTCCGCAACCCTCTTGACATAGCCGCCTCGTATGCCCACCACAACCAACTGGATTTGGACAAAGCCATAACAGATCTGGCCAATGAATCAAATTTCCTGGGCAAGATGAAACATGGTCTTTCAGATCAAATTGTACAGCGGATACTGTCTTGGAGCAGTCACGTCAAGAGCTGGGTTGACGCCCCTGGTTTGAATATATGCCTTATCCGCTATGAGGACATGCTGGACCACCCGGAGAAGACCTTTGGCCGGGCCGCCCGGTTTTGCGGTCTGCCCGATGATCCGGAGAGACTCTCAAGGGCGATCCGGTTTTCTTCCTTCGAGGTGGTGAAAGAGCAGGAACGGGGAAGAAAATTCAAAGAGACGCCGCCCGGTGTGTCAACCTTTTTCCGCCGGGGGAAAACCGGCGCCTGGCGGGAGGAATTGAATCCGAAGCAGGTCCGCCGGATTGTCTCTGAGCATGGGGACGTCATGCAGCGATTCGGCTACCTGCCGGAGGGAGAGATAGTCTGACCGAATATGGGTAGTTCGGATAAATCAGGCAGGTGTACCTCCACCACTATGGCTAAATTTTAGCACCGCAGTTTGTTTTAAGAGTAAGCAAAAAAGGTTGTGAACATATAAACAGTCATATTTTTTTCTATATCAGCCCCGGTCGCCTCAGTTATTAAATTTTCTATAATAAGACATCATATTTTAACTTGACGAATAAATCAACACCAGGTATTATTGACCCAACATAAGAGCAGCATCAAACGTCGTTAGTTCCGCCAATCATAAAATACAATATCCCAAGGCAAGGTAAATCTATGGTTAAAAGACTATCGTTAGATTACTTTAAACCTCATGTTGGATCGAGCTTTTTCCCGGACACCGGGATGAGTGGCGTCGAACTGACCTTAGAGAAGGTCCAATCCCCAGCCTGGGCTGGCAGCGGCCCGTATGAATCCTTTTCCCTTATCTTCTCCGGACCGGGGCACATCCTCTTACCTCAGGGGGACTACCCGTTCCGTCATGCCGTATTAGACGCTATGTCGATTTTTATCACGCCCGTTGAACGAACAGAGACCGGTTTCCGTTACCAGGCTGATTTCACCATCGCAAGATAGCCGTTTGTTCCGTGTAATTGCTTGATCCTTCAAATATTGATCCTCTTTCCAGATGGCGGCCGGCTCGGGAAGGGCCTCACGCTGCCGAACGGGGCCTGGCCGAGCAACCTTTGGGCAGAAGGCCGTCAGGCTGACCTGACACTCTCAATATCTAGATCTAGATAGGTACAGGTTTTTGTGATCTCAAAAAGATGCGTTTCAAACACCGGTCGGGCTAATTGGCCGGAATTTAAAATACAGCATCAGAGAAAAAGGAGGTAACATGGGGGATGCATATGTAGGCGAAATCATGATGGGGGCGTTTAGTTTTGCCCCGCAGGGATGGGCCTTATGTAACGGGGCCTTATTACAAATCGCCCAAAATCAGGCGCTATACTCTCTGCTCGGAACTCGGTACGGCGGAGACGGGAAAACGACCTTCGGTTTGCCGGACCTGCGGGGCCGAACCCCGATCTGCATGGATTCTAATCATAATCCCATTGCTACCAAACAAGGTGTGGAGACGGTGGCCTTGACCACTGATACTATGCCGCCCCATAACCACACCTTTAGCGCAGTTAACGTGGCGGCTACCAACGTTGTCATAGGTCCTAAAGGCCTGATGCTGCCGGCCCAGACAGCCCCGCCAGCCGGACAAACAGGGACCCCGCCGAACCTTTATGCCCCGGTGACCGATCCTAAGACCCTTACCCCTTTGACTGTCAAGACCATTG
>JADFYC010000437.1 GCA_015233295.1 Deltaproteobacteria bacterium
CGGTCGCCAGATTAAGGGGCCGGGTGGCTCAACCAATGGAGCGCATGGCCTATGATTTGGAACTGGAGTTGTCTCCATTAGATCCTCGTCAACTGGCCGCCTACCTGGGTCTTACGGATCTGCCCCTGGCCGGAAATAAGCAAGCCCTAACCCGTCTGGCCGTGAAAGGTAATCTGAAAGGCGATCGGCAATCCTTATCCCTAACTAACGGAACACTGGAATTAGACGAGTCAAAACTGACTTTCTCCTGCAATCTTGGGGATTTTTCCAAGCCAAATGTGACATTTCAGGCCAAGCTGAACAAAGTCGAGCTAGACCGTTATCTTCCCCCTGCAAACAGTTCTCCACCCGCGGCTCCGGAAAATAAAAGCGCACCCCCAAGTGGTCCGGGCGTCAAATTCGATTACTCCCCATTACGGCAACTGACCCTAAACGGAGATATTCTGGTTGACCAGGCCAGTCTGGGCAATGCCCTGATCGAAGGCATCCAGTTAAAAGTCTCTGGAGATAAGGGGCTGTTCCAGTATTATTTTCTCGCGTCCAAAGCAGCCCAGGGTGAAATGTCGGTCAAAGGGACGATCGACCTGAAATCAGATCATCCCCAGGTAGATGTGAAACTGGCCACCAGAGGAATCCAGGTGGGCGCTTTGCTCCGGGATGCCGCAGAAAAGCCTACAGAAAAACCTGCACCCCAGACTGATCTGAAAGCCGGCAACGTCATTGACTTCTCATTTGAAGGAAAACTCATCATCCAGGAATCCGGACCCCAGTATGACCTGGCCTTAGACGTATCTCCATTTTCTATTCGGGAATTGTTCTCGGCCTGGGGCCGACCACAATTAAACCTGGCCGATCCTCAAGCCCTGACTTACCTGGGACTTCGGGCCAGGCTCAAGGGAGATAGCCGGCAGGTGGTCATCGCCGACACCGCCGTGGACTTAGATGAGACAAAAATAAAGATGACGGGCAAAGTGGAGGACTTTCCCAGGCCTAAGGTTAACTTTGACCTGGGCCTGGACCGGATTAATCTTGATCGGTACCTGACGCCCAGGGACAAAAGCAAACCTGAGCCCGCCGGGGAAACAATCAAAACTTTACCATCTACACCAAATAAAAGAGATTATGCTCTTCTTAACTCGCTGATTTTAAACGGCTCTTTTCGTCTGGGGCACCTGACCTTGGGCCACGCTCGAATTCAAGACGCCCGGATCAAGGTTTCCATCCAGGATGGCGTTTTTCTCCTTGATTTTATGTCAGCAAAGCTGTATCAGGGTGAGACGTCGGGAAAAATGACGGTTGACCTACGTCCGAAATCCCCCCGGACCAGCCTGGAACTGCGAGCGAAGGGGGTTCAGGCTGGCCCGCTGATCCGAGATGTCCTGGGCAAAGACGAGTTAGAGGGCACGGCCCAAACCCGAATGTCTCTGCGCTCAGATGGAGACGAACAGACCATGATGACGAAGACCCTCAACGGCCAGGGTGAAATACAACTAACCAAGGGAGCCATAAAAGGGATCAACCTGCCCCGGTTGCTAAGAAATATTCAGTCGTTGGGCAATTCTCCCGATGACCGGGGAAGTTCCGACCGGACGGAATTTAATTCTCTTCGATCTGTCTTTACCATTACTAACGGCACGATTAACACGTCCGATACGAAGATGGAATCTCCGGAAATGTCCGTTAATGTGACCGGCAAGGCGGATCTGGTGAATGAGACATTGGACTTCCGGGCTGACCCGAAACTGGTCCTTCCGGCTGGATTGTCAGAGAACTTGCCATTCGGGGGCAGCGTTGTCCCGGTCAAGATCGGCGGTAAGTTCTCTTCGCCCACCTTTACCCCGATCCTTGACGGCCTAATCAAACAGAAGATCGAGGAAGGACTTTCAAACTTGATCAAACAGCGGCTGAATAAACAGGATAAGAATGATCAAAAGGGAGAAAACCCACCAGTCAACGATGTGGTAAAAGGATTGATCAAAGGATTTCTGGGCCGATAATCAGAGGTCCGTCGGGTTGCGGGTTACGTATTGTGGGTTAAAGTCGGTCCCGTAAGGTCTATTTTCATCGTTATCAATGAAATATCATTGGCCTAAAATTCGTCACCTGTGCTTATTTAAAAAGACCTTACATAACCTTATTGGAGATAAACATATGCCGGGATTTGAACTGATTGGAAAAGAGGAACGTGACGCGGTAAGCGAGATATTTGACCGTGGGGGCATCATGTTTCGCTATGGATTTGACGGCCCCCGTCAGAACATCTTCAAGGTGTCCGAATTCGAGGCCGCCTTCACCAAATACTTGGGCTGCTCCCATGGACATGCGGTAAGTACGGGCACCGCGGCCGTGCGTACGGCTCTAGCCGCCCTGGGCATCGGTCGAGGCGACGAGGTTATTACCCAGTGCTTCACCTTTGTGGCCACCATAGAAGCAATCATAGAGGCGGGAGCTACTCCGGTACTGGCTGAGATAGACGCTAGCCTGAACATGGATCCCCAAGACCTGGAGAACCTGATCACACCCCGGACCAAGGCCGTTATCCCGGTCCACATGCTGGGTGCCGCGGCCGATATGGACCGGATCACCCAGGTGGCCGAACGTCATCAAATCCCCATCATTGAGGATTCCTGCCAGGCTCCGGGGACCATATACAAAGGAAAAAAAACCGGCACTATCGGTAAGATGGGATGTTTCAGCTTTGACTTTGTCAAGACCATGACTTGCGGCGAAGGTGGAATGGTTGTGACTAATGATGAATCCCTGTACCGTCGAGCCGCAGAATACGCCGATCACGGTCATGTGCATGACCCCAAACTCCCGCGAGGAGCTGATCCCCACCTGATACCAGGATTCAACTACCGCATGACCGAGATCCAGGCTGCCGTTGGTCTGGCCCAATTAGCCAAACTCGACCACATCCTGGCCGCCCAGCGTCAGAACAAGAAAGACATTGTAGACGGAATCAAGGGACTTTCCGATATTTCGTTCCGGGCTCTGCCGGACTCAGCCGGTGATGGCGGTGACACGCTGGTCATGACTTTCCCGAGTAAAGAGCTGGCCTTCAAGGTCGGCCAATCGTTAATTAAAGACGGCGTAGTCACCAAGATTCTGCCGGACGCCATGGGCTGGCACTTTGCCGGCGAATGGGCCCACATGTTTGCCCGGGCCACCGGTTATGCCGGCCC
>JADFYC010000438.1 GCA_015233295.1 Deltaproteobacteria bacterium
CACCGCCCGTTCCAGTCGGATGGCTTTCCGTTTACTCCCGGCCGCCGGTTGTGGAAAATCGTACCGGGAGGCCTTGCCCTGCGAGAATCCGAACCGTTTCAACGCCTGGATGGTCAGCCGGTGGTAATCCGGACCCGCGGCCGTTTCTTCGATGATCCGGTAGAACATTCCGCCCGTCACCTCGGCAATGAGCGGGGCCACCGTCCGCAGCAACCGGTTATCCCGTTCGGTCAGCCGGGCCGGGGATACGGCCAGGGCCTCTAAGGCGCTGATGAGCATGACCGGCAACTCTTCCATCGGCCGGGAGATACCCACCGTGACCGTCTTGGCCTGGTGCCGGATGGTGTCGATGGGCCGGGTCAACTCATCGATGACCTTATTCAGCGTCATAATCCCGGCCTGGAGGACCTCGCCGATGCCGTCCGTCTCATGCTTAAGGTTCTCCAACTGGATCCAGTACCGGGCCAACTGGGACACTGTAGAGGGCTGGAGGGAGGCATCCATGTCCCCGGCTTCGATCCGCTCCATCACCCCGGCGAACCGGGCCGGCACCACTCGGGGATTCCAGGTGGCGGGGTCTTCCAGGGCACTGGTCATCATGGCCCGGATGTGGCGGAATTCCTCGGCGCTCCGGTCAATGGCCTTGGCCGTAAAGAACCCCCACAGGTGCCCGGCCACCGTGGCCAGGACAAACCCCAGTCCGGCCCCAATCCGGGGCAACCGGATAATTTCCTCGGCATACTCGTTAAACCGGGTTTCCCCTTCGGCGCAAAAGACCAGGGGGCGGCCGCTGTGGGCCTTAAAGATGGACACTTCTTTGGCCGTGTCCTGGACGATCCGGTCCGGCAGGTCATTGGCCACCACAATGGTCAAGGGTTCGGTGGATAGATCGATATGCTTTTTATCTTCCGTGACGTCGCAGGGGATGGACTTGTAGCACAATTCGCTGAGCTTTATCCTGATCTCTTCCGCGGCCACCCGATTCGGACCGTTACCCACCACGGCCCAGTTGCGACTGCGCGGCCCGTACTTTTCGGCGCATTCCCGGATCGGCCCGTCATTCGCCAAGACTTGTTCGATCTTGTCGGGCAGAGTCTCTAACTCCCGAATCTCTTGATAGACCGCTTCATCCCCGAGGCTCTTGAATTCCTGGGCCAGGAGCAGGGCCAGCAGCTTTCCGGCCGCCACCTGGGAGTAAAAGGCCTTGGTCGAGGCCACCGACATTTCCACGTCCCGGCCGTCGCTGGTATACAAACACGAATCGGATTTCGCCACCAGGGGCGAGTTGCGCCGGTTGACGATGACGTGAATCCAGGCCCCACGAGACCGGGCCACATCCACCGTCCGATTGGTATCGGTTGTCGTGCCGCTCTGGGAGACGGCGATCAACAGGGTATCGTCTAAGGATTGGTCACAGGAGAACCCGGAGACCTCCGAGGCCTTGGACCAGTCCACCCGGATCCCGGACCCGACCAGGGCCCGGTCGATCAGATGGGCCGTACCCATGGCGGCCACGGCAGCGGTGCCCTGCCCGATAATCATGATCCGGCGGATGGGCGGTCGGTCCGGGTTATGCAATCGGCTGACCAGGCGGTTAAAATATCCCCCTTCCGCCACCGGAAATTCTACCCGGTTCCCGGCTAACCGGTATTTGCCCTTAATCGTCTTGCGGACACTCTCGGGGGCCTCCCGGATTTCCTTCTCCAGGTAATAGTCGTAGGCGCCCCGGTAAATATCTCGGGAAAAAAGGTAGATCGGCTCAGGCGGAATCTCGCCGGTGCGGTCGTCATCTAAGAACCGGCCGATGATCCGATCGCTCTCCCAGAGGTTTCCAGCCGGACCTTCCGCAGCTCCCCGGCCCACTCCCAAGGTGACTTGAACCCCGCCCCCCTGAGCCCCCGGCAGACCATAGGACGTCCGAGTCCTGGCCGCCAGCCCGTAAATCTCGGAGGCGACCAACCAGCCATCCGCCGTCTTTCCCAGGTACAGGCTTTGCCCGCTGCCTTTCTGAGCCAGGAATAACGACCTGGGATAGCTCGGATGCTGCAGGACTATGGCCACCGACCCGGCCGCCCGCCGGACCATGGCCGAAAACCGGTCTTCGGGTGCATTACCGGGGTCCGTGTCCAGCCGGTACAGCAGCGGCAAGATCTTGGCGTCGGTGGTAATCGTCGGATGGACGGCATAGCCTTTGGCCCGGACCACCTCGTCGAGCAGCGTCTGATAGTTATCCACGTCGCCGTTCAAGACGAACAGGGCCGGCTCATCGACCTTGGTCAACCGGTCTTCCCGTCCCTCTAAGGCCGCATCCACAGGATGGCAATTGGGTAAGCTGATGATTCCGTTGGAGGCCCAGCGGGTGTGGGCCATTATGTTGATCTGGTCCACCGCCCCGGCCAGGGCCCAGAGGAGGATGTCTTGCCGAATATACTCCCGGAGGCGGCTGGTGTTGTCGCCCAGTCGACCGACTAAATTGGCCACCTTATACTGAAAAACCATGATGGTCTGGCCGGTGGGGGTCTGGCGGAGGTTTATGCGGAGATTCCCGGCCAGGGGAATGGTCTGGCGCCGATCCAGTTCGGTCCACTGGGCCGGAGTCAAAATTCTACGGAAATCGGCGCTTTCACGCAGCAGCAGCAACACCGCCAGCCCGGCCGAATCGCGGCCCCGGACTTCCAGCCGGTCCAGGCTCTCCAAGACCTGCTCCAGAGACCAGGCCGTAAAATGGCGGCCCCGGTCGGCCCCGCCCGGATTCTTATCCGGCATCAGGTCTAAAGTCCGCTGGACATTATGGCGGATTTCCCATTCCACTTGCCATAAGTAATCGTTGGTCGTTTCCAGGAGCTTTTCGAGCCGGTCGCTGGTCCCGCCGGAGGCGATTATCCGGCCCAGCCGGGCTTGGACCGCTTTCAGAAATCCCTGGACCCGACTGATCCGCTGGGCGTTCATCGTCCGCTCGATCAGTTCCAGGTGCAGCCCAAAAGACATCAACCGGTCAAATCCGGCGGCAATCTGGTCCAGGAGGGCCTTGACCTGATCTAAATCAGCGGTCTCGACCTGGCAGGCGGTGATTTCGGCGGCCAGTTTGTCCAGGAAGTCAAAATCCGGCGGTTCCATCCAATTCCGATTACTTAAAAAACAGGCAATTCCACACATAATCCGAGCCTCCAGCATTTAATTTGGAT
>JADFYC010000439.1 GCA_015233295.1 Deltaproteobacteria bacterium
AGACGTTGAGGAATCTCTGCCCCGCGGTCGCGGGCAAATTCACCTACGGCCATGGCGCTTCGAGGATTCCAGGGTAGGGCCAGCGCGCCTTGGGGGACATCGTGTGGTCCAGGCAACAGCACAAAAGAAGGCAGCATATCTCTATCGGCAATGGAGCCCGGACCGACCAGTTGCGGCACCTTGAATATCTGAATGTTGGGTTCTTCACCTTCATCTATCCGGGCCTCTGTATAGGCCACCACGCTGTTGGTGGTGCCCAAATCGATACCTATGATATATGTGGGATCAGACAAGGGATGAATCCTTTCATAATTGTTGACTTGTTTCTGTTGAGCCTGGAGACCTACCGGGGATAAAGCGAGTAGGGCCTTGCCGCCTGGTTATCAAATTTCAACCTCGGCCGGTGCGATGATGCCCGGGTCGGTAGTTCCAGACAGGCTGGGCAACTCCAAATGGGAAACCCGCCAGCCGCGGTGTTGCAGTATGCCTCGGAACGGTGGTTGGTTCGGAATGTTACCGGTCAGATTGACACTGCCGGCGTCAAACCCGGGCGGAACAGTCACTTCTTCCCCTTCGTTTTGGTCGATTACTGAAACCAGGGTCACGCATTTGTTTAAAACCTGGCGGCAATTTTCATGGATGCTGCGGACCGCCGCCCCAATCTGGGAATCGTCGTAGTTTTCCAGGTCTTCGTTTAGGAAATCCACGAACCGGCCTTCCCGTTGCAGTAATGACAGGATTGGCAGAGACCGACGCCAGTCATCATCAATGTTTCTTTTTATTTCCTGCAAGGCCGGTTTCATCAACTGCTTCATGATCGGTTTCTCTTCCCGTTTGACCGGCTTCTCTTCTTTCTTGACCGGTTTTTCTTCTTTTTTCTTCGGGGCTGGAGGGATTGGCCGAGGGACCGGTTGGGGGGCCGGTTGAAGGGAGGGGAGGGTCCTGGCCCTCTTGATCATGCGCTTAACGGAAATAATTAGACACAGCCACAGGAAAAAGGCCGTAACCAGTAGGCTGGCGGCCAATACACCGTAGGAGACGAGGTCATATTCATGAATGGCTTGTTTTAATGTCTCGGCCCGGTTTTTTTCTTTAGATGTTGCAGGTTGACTCTCGGTTTTGTTCCCAGAAGTTAAAGATTGATTTTCCGTCTTTCCCAAATAGTCGGTAAGGTACTTATCAACATAACCATTGACGGCTTTGTCCCAAATTTTGTATGAAACCAAACAGACGGATAGAAATAAGAACCAGAAAAATATCCAGAAAAACAGTTTACGAGATACGCTATTAGATTTGTCCATTAGTCAACATCTCCCTGATCATAAGTTGAATTTTCTACCAATACGCAATGATGGTTCAAGGCAGAGACCAAGCAGTCCTGCTTAGAACACGTTGCCCTCTTATTGGGGTAAGGATTCCGGCCGTGGGAACGAGGCAAACAGTAGAACGATAGCACTGGCTTGTCAAGAGGTACTTACAGGGATATGGTCGGGCCGCCCCGGTTAAGAATAAATCTTAAGCATTTTTCGGATGATCTTTCCAGGCAGGGGCTCATTTGTGGTTAGGGCGGCGTGAGGGCAAACCTCGATACAGCAATAGCATCGAATACATTTGTCATAATCGAAGGTCACTTTCCGCCGGTCATGGGAAATGGCTTTGGCGGGGCAATATTGGCAACATTCACCACAAAGTTTACGCCGGGCGGACTGCGCAACAGGGCGCTGAGTCAGGTTCTTTCTCAGGAATCCATGGAAAATTCGAGGGCCGAACAGCAACGGAACCGTGGCCGGCAGCCTAAAACCCTTGACCCGCGGGAGTTCCCCCTCCAATTCAATGGCCGGGTCAAGCAAGCCCAGGCCGTGAGCCACCTTGTTGGTAAATAATTCCAATGGTTCCAGCCCTAGCAGCCGGCAGACTGTTACATCTACGGCCAGGGTGTCATCACTGGCCATGATCAGGCCCAGGCGCCTCGGCCGGCCGCCCTTGCCGGGACCTTCACCTTCCAGGGCTAAAATCCCGTCGAGGATGGTTACCGTGGGTTTTAGGGCCGAACAAATCGCGACCAGGAGATGGGCGAATTTCTCCCGGGAGACTCCGGCCCGGAGATGCCATTCAGGCTTGCGGAAACCCACCACGCACCCGAACATGTTCTTAACGCCGAGCGTCAACATCATTTGACTGTGGGTCTTGAGTTTTGGCAGATTGATGATAACTTCAGCCGCCACGGCCTCCTCGGCCAGCTCAATCTCACCGAATGGCTCTCCTACGGACACCCTGACAGAGTTTTTGAATTCTTTGAGGACTACCGGCAAGCCTTCAAGGGCCTTGATTATCCCGTTTGCTTTCAATGCTTTTTCAAATGCGCCGATGGCGCCGCTGTCGGAGATGGAGACCCGGCCGCCTTTTTCCAACACATATTCCGCGGTCGCCTTGATAATCAATGGATGTGTCAGAATCGCCGTTTCCGGCGAAGTTGGAAAGAGCAAATTGGGTTTGATCAAAACCTGAGTGTTCGCCTTTATTCGGCCCTGATCAAACGTGTGGAGCATTTCGAATATAATCGGTTTAAGGACGGCATAGTCGTATTCGGCTTTTTTGACCATTACTCTTGGCATTATCAGCTCCCTTGCAGTTGGTCGCTCTATCGCTAACTATCATCTAAAACAATATATTAGCAAATTTTATCCATATCGGAGACTTGAGGCCGGGGCGACTAACTTATCCCTTGGCCGAGTGCTTGAAGCCGACCTCTGATCGCTTATCAGTTGTGAAATATTCGGAGTCCGAAGGGTTAAGGGAGGCGGGGTGACTGAAGGCGAAAGGAGTGGGTTGTCGGTTATTTTCCCCAAAGCCTGGTGTTTAAGATGAGGATTCCGAAAGATTTTTTCTAAAGGTCAGGATGTTTTTATCATCCTCGCGACGGTAGGAAACACTGTCCGTAAATTTTCTGATGAGATGTAGACCCAAACCACCGATGGGCCGGTGGTCAATGTCGGATTCCAGATCAGGTGGGGGAATAGTCAGGGGGTTGAATGGCGTACCATGATCAATCAAGGCGATGACCAGAGTTGCTGGTTCTTCCAGGGTGATTGATACGGTTAGATCACCGGCCGTGTTTTCGTAAGCGTAATTGATTATGTTCGTGGCGGCTTCATCAATAGCCAGGTCTACCTCATGAATCA
>JADFYC010000043.1:0-11332 GCA_015233295.1 Deltaproteobacteria bacterium
TAACTATGGATAAGGCGATACTGTTAATTTAGATACACCTTTTGTTATAATTGTTACCGTAATAACTAAGAGTGGGGACCACTATATCAATTTTATATCTCGCAGATTAGTTTTGCAAGAAGCTACAAAAGACTGTAAAAAGTTCAACAACTTTATTTCAAAGATATTCGGGGTTGTTTTTCGGTCCGATCGGGCGGCGTGTATTAATCAAATCAAGACCATCGGGCTGGCCGGTCACGCCGGAAAAATGGCGGAACTGAAGATTCAAACTATAAGAAAATAGCGGAGTTCAGAGCAAGCACCCGGATAAGGCCGGAAGTGGGCCGGAAACGTTAGCCTAAGCGGTAACATCATCTGGGATATAGTTTTTGCAGGCTTTGCCGGAAGGAGGAAGGCACCATGAAGCGTTTGATATTGACGATTGTTTTGCTTCTTGTGGTTACCGGGGTGGCCCAGGCCAGGGTTTATAAGATCGGCATGGTCCATTGGATCGCCTTCTCACCGCTAAATGTGGCTGAGGTCAAAGGTATCTGGAAAGGCCTGGGGGTTGAGGTGCAGGTCGTCAATTTTAGCAGTAATCAGAAGCTGAATGCCGCCCTCGAGGAAAAGGGCATTGATATTGCCCTGGATATGATGGGAAGCTGGGTAGGCATGTATCTTGACGGCATTCCGCTCAGGATAATCGGGGAAACGGATTGGTCAAATGGTGGTGACAAAATAATTGCCAAAAAAAATCTGGAGTTAAACAAAATAAAAGACACCACTATCGGTGTCTACCTGGACAAGCCGTCAGTTACTTATTTTCTTAATCAGTATTTGTCGCAAAACGGCCTCAAACTGGCCGACGCCAACATCGTCGAGCTGCCACCGGATGCCCTGGCCAACAATTTCATTGCCGGTCGTATAAAAATAATAGTTGATTATGATCCCGAAGCGCTGCGGGCGGAGCGGAAAGGAAACGGCCAGGTGGTGGCCACCAGCGCCCAATATCCCGGCTGCATTCCCGAGGGCTTCGTGGTCAGGACCGATATCTTGGAGAACTTGCCCCCAAATGACCTGGCCAAGATACTCAAAGGTTGGATAACAGCCGTGAAGTGGACCAGGGACCCGAAAAATTGGAATGAATATCAACAAATATTAAATGAAAAGACATTTGAAGGCGACTTGCCCTACTCTGAAAACGATTTGAAGGAAATGCTCAATGCGGTCAGTATTCATGACCCTAAGACGCAACTGGCCAGGAACATGAACGGCGGTGGTCTGCAAACGTACCTGAAAAATCTAAAAGAATTCCTGGCCGCCAACGGATTTTTGAAAAAGGGTTACAAACCGGAGGAATTGTTTAATAACAAGATGATCGTTGAAGTGCTCAAGACCGTTAATTAACCCGCAACAGGCCTTAGTTCAGCGAGAGCGCCCGGATAAGGCGCCGACGATGGGCCGGGGACGTGAGGGCCATGCGGCAATATCACCTGGGATATTGTTTTCTCAGGCTTTGCCGGGAGGAGAAATACACCATGAAACGTTTGATTTTGACGATTGTTTTGCTTCTTGTTCTTACCGGGGTGGCCCAGGCCAGGGTTTATAAGATCGGAATGGAGCATTGGATCGCCTTTTCACCGCTAAATGTGGCCGAGGTCAAAGGTATTTGGAAAGGCCTGGGGGTTGAGGTGCAGGTCGTCAACTTTAGCAGTAATCAGAAGATGAATGCGGCCCTCGAAAAAAAAGACATTGATTTTGCCTTGGACATGATTGGAAGTTGGGTAGGCTTGTATTTTGAGGGCATTCCGCTTACGATAATCGGAGAAACGGATTGGTCAAATGGTGGCGATAAAATAATTGTCAAAAACAATTATGACTTAAACAAAATGAAAGGCACCACCATTGGTATCTACCAGGACGGACCGGCAATTACTTATTTTCTTAATCAGTATTTGGTTCAAAACGGTCTCAAACCGGCCGACGTCAACATGATCGAGTTGCCACCGGAATCCCTGACCAATAATTTCATTGCCGATCGGGTGAAGATAATAGTTAATTATGATCCCGAAGCGCAGCGGGCGGTGCGAAAAGGAAAAGGCCAGGTGGTGGCCACCAGCGCCCAATATCCCGGTTGCATACCCGAGGGCTTCGTGGCCAGGACCGATATCTTGGCGAACCTGCCCCCGGATGACCTGGCCAAGATATTCAAGGGTTGGATAGCAGCCGTAGAGTGGACCAATAACCCCAAAAATTGGCAAGAATATAAACAAATATTAAATGAAAAGACATTTCAAGGCGACCTGCCTTACTCTGAAAACGATTTGAAGGAAATGCTCAATGCGACCAGAATCCATGATCCTAAGACTCAACTGGCCAGAAACAAGAACGGCGGCGGGCTGCAAACGTATCTGAAAAATCTAAAAGAATTCCTGGCCGCCAACGGATTGTTGAAAAAGGATTACAACCCGGAGGAATTGTTCAATAACAAGGTGATCGTTGAAGTGCTCAAGACCGTTAATTAACCCGCAACAGGTCTTAAAGACCTATATCTTGACAACGGGCGGCTGCCACCTGTTCAGCCTGGGACTGTCGCCGGGACACAGAAGGATATATGCTGATGCTGCAATTTATTATGGGATTATCCTATGTCGTTAGGGGGGCCGGATTCATCAACGCTCAGAGGTCGTTACTGAAATACGCCCTGACTCCGTTGCTGATCAATTTTGTCTTATACCTGGCCTTTGGATGGATGGCCATCGCCAACTTCAGTTCCTGGCTGAAGAGGCTGCTTCCGGCAGGTCAGGGTTATCTCTGGCTGATCGCGTATATTTTGGCCATGGCCGTCGGTTGTATTATTTTGACCCTGCTCATTGTTTACACCTTCGTCCTGGTGGGCAACATCGTTGCCTCGCCGTTCAATGATCTCCTGTCCGAAAAAGCGGAGAGCCTGGCTGCGGGTCAAGACGTCGGGGCTCCCGTTTCGCTCCGAGCGATCGGGCAGGCTGTTTTTCAGGAGCTAACCAAGGCAGCGATTTTCGTGGTCATCATGTTGGCCCTATTAGTCATAAACCTGGTGCCGGTGATCGGTTCGGTGATCTATATGCTGGCCGGGGGGCTGGTGACTCTTTTCTTTATCTCACTCCAATTTTTTGATTATGCGTTGTCTCGCCGTGGATTGCGTCTTTCGGACAAAATTCGGCTGGTTTTCGATCACTACCTGGTCGCGGCTGGTTTTTCTTTGGGTGTCTTTCTGGTCCTGATGATTCCGTTTATCGGCCTGGTGGTCATTCCCGTGGCCGTGGTCGGGGGCACCCTCCTGATCCGGGACCTGGAGGCGCCAATCGAGGAGTAACGGGGCGGAAGCGTTAACCCGGTTTTCGGTCTCTTAAGTCATAAAATACGGCCACGGGACGACCATTGACTGGTATTCATGAAATGCAGGCAAGGGAGAACATATGCAGGGCGCCCTAGAAGGCATCACGGTTTTAGACTTATCCAGACTCTTTCCCGGTCCCTATTGCTCCATGATCTTGGCTGATCACGGGGCCAGGGTTATCCAGATCGAGGATCGCCGATTTGAATACGAATCCAGGTCATTACCCCTGAATGGCGTGAATCGGAACAAGGAGCATATGACCCTGAATTTGAAGCGTGATCGGGGCAAGGAGATATTCTTCAAGCTGGTCGCTCAAGCCGATGTGGTGATGGAGGGTTTTCGGCCCGGAGTAACCACCCGACTGGGGGTGGACTACGAGTCGGTCAGAAAAGCCAAACCGGATATCATTTACTGCTCCATCACCGGCTATGGACAAACCGGCCCCTATCGGGACTGGGTCGGCCATGACGTCAATTATGTCGGCTACGGCGGAGTGTTGGGGATCAACGGAGAGAAGGACCGCCTCCCGGCTATTCCCGGCATCCAGGTGGCCGACATCTTCGGCGGCGGGATGAACGCGGCGACAGGTATTTTAATGGCCCTGTTCTGGCGGCAACGCACAGGACAAGGACAGTATATCGACATCTCCATGATGGACGGAGTGGTGGCGACCCTTCCGGCGGCCATCGGGACTCAGTCCATGTTTGGCATAGCGCCCAAACGGGGAGATAGTCTACTGTCTCACCAGTTCGCCTGCTATAACGTCTACCGGACTAAGGATGGCAAATTCCTGAGCGTCGGGGCCGTGGAGAATCGGTTTTGGCAAAAATTATGTGACTATCTGGGCATATCCGATTATGGACCTCTCCAGTACGACACCGGCCGGAGTGAAGAGGTTATCAGCCATCTGCGCCGGATATTCGAAAGCAAAACCAGAGAAGCCTGGCTTAATGAGCTTCAGGCGGGGGACTATTGCGTCGGACCGGTGAACGAACTGGACGAACTCTATGAGGATCCCCAAGTCAAAGCCCGAGAGATGATTGTCCATGTGGCGGACAATACGTCTCAGAGAACACCTTTGGTGGGCATTCCGGTAAAATTCTCGATCACGCCGGGTGCGATTCGGACCGCCCCTCCCGGCTTTGGTCAACATACTGAAAGCATTTTGCACGAACTGGGCTATACTGACCTGGAGATTGCCCAAATGACTTCCGCTGGGGTGGTCTAGCCCAACACATTTCGGTTCCAGATGAATCTGCTGCCCGGTGACAAACGCCGACGCCCATCTGACCCGGTATCCGGTTTAATGCTGCAGGCATTGTCGACCGAGACGGTCAACTCAACCTGAGGCGGAGTGATGCCGCGCTGATGGTCTCGGATGAAGCCGGCAACAGCGCCCGCCATTGCGGTAATATCAACAAGATTAATCAATTCAATGTGTTTCCCCAACAGACACCTGCCGTACCACTGACAGTCAATACCCGCCGACCTTTTTAACAAAGCGACCCCCAAAATATACACAACTGATACCGCGCCGAAACGAAACTGTAACGGGTAAGTGATATGGGTACTTCCAACGGTCATCCGTAATCTCGGCCGGAGATTTCATTCTGTGCTGGACGCTAAACTAAGGGCAGGAACGAATTAATGAACATCTAACCTATTACAACTATAAAGAAACAAGCTGGAAGCTCTTACGCAAATTGTCTTGTAGCCGGTATACCTTTTCTGAGTCAGACCAGATTGAGAACGAGGAGACGGATGGACGGACTGAACGACCAGCAGGCGCTGGGGAAGTCAATTTTATTTACGAGTCGTAGCCGTTTCACCCCATTGTGGAGTCGCAGGGGAATTCGGACGACTGAATTAGGAAATATTTTGTGGCAAGCTTTAAGTGTTGCGTCGAAACGGTCTACCGGAGCGAGGTAAAAGCAGGAAATGAACGCCAAAAGAGCTTTTAGTTAGTTTCTCTGGGGAGATACGAAAAAAGTGGGAGAACTCTACTTAAACAACGAAATCTTAAAGGACATTCTCAATTATGCAAAACCATTGGGACACAACGAAAACCCGGCCAATCTGAACTTGGGTTTCGGATTTCTTTACTACGGTCTGGTCAGGTCTCTCAGGCCGAAACACACTTTGGTGGTCGGATCTGGCTACGGATTTAGTGTGGTTTGCCTGGCCTTGGGGATCAAACACAATGGGGTGGGACGTCTCACCTTTGTTGACCCATCCTATTCCCTCATGAGAAACTTCTTATAGATGTTATGTTAGATAATAGATCATAACATCTTGGCATCCTTGAATCGGGCCTGAAAGTTTCTCCCATTAATAACACCGGCGGCCGTTGCCGGGGTCCGGGACTCCTAAGGAACGGGCCGTTCAAAACAGTTGGAGGAAGCGGGAAATGGAATGATCCACAAGAGGCCTATGAACTCTTCCAGATGTTCGGGGTAGAGGATATCGTTACGCATTACAAGCTGCGCAATGACGAATTCTTTCCTTCCTACGAAACCTTCCAACTACCCAAAATCGATCTAGGTTTTATCGACGGGAACCACGCCTTCAAAGATGTAAAGTACGATTTTCTAAGTACACTCAAATATTCTCACAAAAATACCTACATCTTTCTCCATGACTCCAACATCTATGTCCGGGAAATAATCCATCACGCCGGTGTCAAACGGTGGTTGAAGATAGTCAAGAAGGAAGAAACCCTTTTTGAAGTCATCAACTTTCCATTCTCATCAGGCGTAGCTTTGGTTCGGGTGTTAAAGGACAAGACATGGAAATTAAACGATTAGTTGTGTATTTATTCTACGGCCTCTCTGTTCTCACACTGGCCTTTCTTTACTGGCGATATATCTGGTTTTTTCGAAATCCACAGAGAAAGATACCCGGAGAAACCGGCATACTCAGCCCGGCCGACGGCACCGTAGTCTATGTCAGACACCTTTTGCCCAATGAAGAAGTAGTCACGATCAAAAAAGGGGTCGAAGCAAAGGTTTCAGATATCGTTCGCGAGGATTCATCATCTCCAAAAATCGTTATAGGGATATTCATGAGCCCTTTCAACGTTCATTACAACCGCATTCCGCTATCCGGACGAGTTCAGTTTGTCCGCCATCACCCGCCTTTGCTAAAGAACTTCCACATGAGTTCCATGCACTGGAGGACAATCATCGGGCGACTACCGCTCTATGAAAACAGCCTCCACATCATCCAGAATGAGAGAACCGTCACCAAGCTTGAAGGCAATTACCGGGGCAACGAACTGTCTTGCTATCTGGTTCAAATTGCCGGGGGCAGCGTCCGAGGAATTGAGAGCTTTGTGGAGCCGGGCCGAGAAATCGACCGAGGCGCCATTTTCGGCATGATCAGAATTGGATCTCAAGTTGACCTCGTTGTCACCTGGATAGATGGCATGCAAACCAAAGTGAAACCAGGCGACAAAGTTCGGGCCGGAGAAACCGTGCTCATCGAATAATTCTATTTATGATATGTTGAAAGGACCTGTTGGCTATGAACATAGATATCCACGTGCACTCCAAATTTTCAAAGAGACCATCCCAATGGATTCTCCAAAAATTGGGCTGCCCCGAGAGTTTTACCGAGCCTCTGGCTTTGTATCGTGCGGCAAAACAACGGGGCATGTCGCTAGTGACGGTGACGGATCATAACACCATCAGTGGCTGCCTTGAGATTGCCCATCTCGAAGGTGTCTTCATCAGCGAAGAAGTGACGACCTACTTCCCCAAAGACCGCTGCAAAATACATGTTCTTGTTTATAACATTAATGAGCAAATTCATGATGATATACAAAAAGTGCGCGAAAACATATTCGACCTTGTCGGCTATCTCAATGAACACAAGATCGTGCACGCCGTAGCGCATCCATTATTTGCTGTAAACGAAAAACTAACCGTAGATCATGTTGAGGTTCTCTTATTGCTGTTCAAAAATCTGGAGTTAAATGGGGCCCGCGGGGCTTTTCAAAACCAAACGGTCGAATTTATTTTATCTCAACTCACCTCCGGCGATATTGAGAGATTGGCCGAAAAGCACAAAATCACGCTTCAGTTCCCCAAACCATGGGAGAAAAATCTCGTTGGCGGATCTGACGACCACAGCGCCCTCAACATAGCCCGGATGTATACCTCGGTTGATAGCGCCGACGGGGTACAAACCTTCTTAGAAGGCATTGAACTTGGCCAGGCACGCGTTATGGGCCGTTCGTCATCGCCACAAGTCTTTGCTCAAAACCTCTACGGAATTGCTTATCAATTCTACAAAAAGAAGCTAAATCTTGATAGTCATGTAAACAAAGATTTGACCATGCGGTTTGTCGATCATTTCCTACACCCGGATCACGCCGAAGAAAACGGTCTGTGGGACAAAATCTATTGTCTCTGGAGTCACCGTCGCCGCCCGAAAGAGGCCGCGTGTAAGCCGGAATCTGTGGAAGGTCTCTTGCGTTATGAGACTCAGAAACTGATCTGGGATGATCCCCAACTGATGGCAATTGCCAAAAATGGGAACTGCACCCGGGAAAACGACGCCCAAAAATGGTTCCAGTTTGTCAATCATGTCTCCGACAAGGTGCTCTACCATTTCGGCAACCATCTTCTTGACCATCTTTCCGGGGCAAACCTGTTCAATGTGTTTCATTCCATCGGTTCAGCCGGCGCCCTCTACACCATGCTGGCTCCTTACTTTGTAGCTTTCTCATTGTTCACCAAAGACCGGCAGCTAAGTCGCCAGGCCAGGAGGGTCTTTTCTAAGGATAATACACTTGAGGCCATCAACAAACCGCCCATCAGAGTGGCTCATTTTACAGATACTTACTACGAAGTAAACGGTGTGGCACTAACGCTCCAGCAGCAAGTCCGGCAGGCCCTAAGTACCGGTAAGGAGTTGACGGTGATCACCTGCGACGGCCAAGACCGGCTTCAGGCCGAAGGGGTCAAAAATTTCAAGCCGGTCGGCGTCTATGCCCTGCCGGAATACCCGGAGCTTAAACTACAATTTCCACCATTCCTGGAGATGTTGAATTTCTGCTACGAAAATGACTTCAGCCACATCCATTCAGCCACACCGGGGCCTATCGGATTGGCCGCCTATGCGATTGCCCGCATCTTGAAGCTTCCCTTCAGCGGAACCTATCATACCGCCCTGCCACAATATGCCCGATATCTAACCGAAGATGGAGATATTGAGGAGCTAGTCTGGAAATTTACCCTATGGTACTATGATCAAATGGATTTTATCTACGCCCCTTCGGAGAGCATTGCGCAAGAGCTGATGCAAAAAGGGATCAGCCGCGACAAACTCCTGTTCTTTCCTCGCGGGGTGGATCCGGTCAGATTTAACCCATCCAAGCGGGACTTGGGATATATGGAAACCCATTATGGGATGACGGCGCCAGTCAAGCTTCTCTATGTCGGGCGTATTTCCAAAGAAAAGAACTTGCATCTCCTGGCTGAAGTGTTCAGGTCAATCTGTGTCATGCACCACAACGTGCAGTTAGTATTCGTCGGGGATGGCCCTTATCTTGATGAATTGCAAGCTAAATTGGATGGCACACCATGTATTTTCACAGGTTACCTGGCGGGCGATGAATTGACCAAGGTTTATGCCTCTTGCGATCTTTTCGTTTTTCCGAGCACCACGGACACCTTCGGGAATGTGGTGCTGGAGGCGCAGGCTTCCGGACTTCCAGTTATTGTCACCGATATGGGAGGGCCGCAAGAAAATGTCATTCCAGGCAAAACCGGGATCATTACCAAAGGCGACGATGCTGCGAGCTTACGAAGAGCCATCCAATCCTTTCTGGCCAATCCGGAACGTCTGCGACAAATGGGATCCGCCGCCCGCCGGTATATGGAAGGGCGATCATTTGAACAGGCCTTTGAAGCGACGTGGGAGATGTTTGAGGAAAAAGAAGACGTACCGGATGCACCGCTGGCTGAAGCTGTATGAGGCAGGACGGCTGGTGATGTCAAACGTGCAATCGGCTCCGGCCTGACATGTTCATTTCCCTGGATTTCGATCCGACCATGGAAAATATTCATCGATGCGGTTAACGAGACACCTCAGGGAGTGGCGAAATGGCGAAAACCTATGTTCTGGATACGAACGTGTTGCTCCATAATCCGGGAGCACTCCTGGCCTTCGAAGAAAACGACGTGGTCATTCCTTTCACCGTCATTGAAGAGATCGATAATCAGAAGAAAAGACAAGACGAGATCGGCCGAAACGCCCGATTGGTATCAAAGAGGTTGGACGAACTGCGGGCTTTGGGAAGACTCTCATCCGGGGTGAAGCTAAATTCAGGCGGGTTGCTGCGGATTGAACTCAACCACCAGGATATCATTGACTTCCCTCCGGGTTTAGATGCCGGCAAACCAGACAATCGTATTCTCGCCATAGCTCATAACCTGGGGAGGTTAGATGGAAAATCGGTTATTCTGGTAACTAAGGACCTGAACCTCCGCATCAAAGCAGACCTGATGGGAATCGTAGCCGAAGATTTTTACAACGACCGGATTGACTACCAGCAACTTTATTCCGGAGTAGCCGAGCTGAAAGTCTCGACCACGGACCTGGATCAATTCCATCGGGAGGGTAAACTGAAGCTGGACGACCGGCACACTGGATTCCCAAACCAGTTTTACATATTGAAAAGCTCACACAATCCCTCCCAGTCGGCCCTGGCCCGATACTCCGATGGAGTTCTGTGTCCTCTCACCCATGGGGAATCGGCCAACTGGGGAGTCCGAGCCCTGAACAAAGAACAAAAATTCACACTCGAACTCCTTTTGAACGATCGAATTAAGGTTGTCACTCTGGTTGGCTGCGCCGGAACGGGCAAAACCCTCCTGGCCCTGGCAGTCGGCCTTGAAAGGGTCATAGAGCAAAACGCTTTCAGCCGGCTGTTGGTCACGCGGCCGGTGATTCCAATGGGAAGCGACCTGGGATACCTGCCCGGGACAAAGGAAGAAAAACTCCGTCCCTGGATGCAGCCCATCTATGACAACCTGGAGTTCCTTATGCGGGACTGTCATGATTCCTTTGATGTGCTTCAAGACCTGAGAGAAAAAGGTACCCTGGAAATGGAAGCCCTGACTTATATTCGAGGCAGGAGCATCCCGCGGCAATTCATTATCTGCGACGAAGCCCAAAACCTCTCTCCGCATATGATCAAGACTCTGGTAACGCGCGTGGGTGAGGGAACTAAAATCGTTTTCACCGGAGACCCGGAACAGATTGATCATCCCTATCTCGACGCCAGCAGCAACGGGTTGACGTATCTGATAGAGAAGCTCAAAGGCGAAGAAATCGCTGGTCATGTAACTCTGGTCAAAGGCGAGCGATCTAAAGTCGCCGAAATGGGGGCGAAGCTCCTATGAGCCACCAGGTAACTGGTTTATATCTTAGTATCACTAAGCGGGATGTCTTGGCGCCATAGGCGGAAGTGAAAGCTGAAAAGCCACTTTTGTCTGCCTTATCGCAGGATAATGGGCTATTCTCGACGCAGGCTAGACCTGCGCCGGAGTTGTTACTCAGCCACTGGAAAATTGATCTCATTCAAAGTGGCTTTGATCTTATCCAAAGAAGCCGGGGCATCCCACTCCACGGTGACGGTTTTCGTTCCAGGATCACCCTCCACCTTGGCTACGCCGGGCATCTCACTTAATTCCCGCTTGATATTCATAACGCAATGACCACAGTTAATTTTCGGTATGGAAAATATTTTTGACTCCATGATTGCCTCCTGTTAGTTGGTTGCCGGTTACTCGTTGCCGGTTACTCGGTGCTGGTTATTTGTTGACTACGCTGAAAATAATGAACAACCCGGAACCAACAACAAGCAACGAGCAACCATTTTAAGGCCTGATTTCCTCAAATCCGTCTTTTAGGGACATGGTCAGGCTGAAAACCCCGCTTTCAATCTTCCGCGTCAGGTTAGGAAAA
>JADFYC010000043.1:11475-15523 GCA_015233295.1 Deltaproteobacteria bacterium
GTCGTGAATGGCAAATGACACCTCGGCCGCATTGGAGTCGAGGTCGAGGTGATACACGGCTACGGCGATGATTTCCGGATAACCCCGGTATTCAGTAATCCCGACAATGGTCATTTCCTGCTTATAATCAATATTTACCAGTTGTTGCATCCGGCTGTGGGGGGCTTCCCTGACCACGTGGAAATACCGCAGATAGATGGCTTCGTCAGACATGGTGTAAAAAAGGTCCCGCAGCATGGTTTCATCCACCGGTTTAATCGGTCGGAAAAAGACGGGCACACCATTCTTAAAACTCCGGATGATTTCCCACTCTTCGGGATAATTATCGACCGAGGAAGGGGGAAGTTGATCCGCAAAAATATAATGTTGCTTCTTGGCTGCGAGCATTAATCGTTGCCTAAAACGGGGATGGGCAATGTTTATCAACTGGAGCGAGCGCTCAAAGATAGTCCGGCCGAACAAATAAGCTGTGCCGTATTCGGTGACCACGTAGTGGATATCACTTCGCGGCACGGCCACCCCACTCCCCTCTTTCAGCTTGGGGACGATCCTGGATACGGCTCCATTCTTGGCTGTGGAGGGCAGGGCGATAATGGCCCGCCCGTTCTTGGCCTTACTGCCGCCATCGGTGAAGTCCAGCGTGCCGCCGACACCGGAAAAAAATTTGTGGCCAATGGAGTCAATACACACCTGACCGGTGAGATCGACCTGCAAGGCAGAATTGATGGCCACCATGTTATCATTCAGGCTGATCACATGGGGGTCACAGACATAGTCGGAGGGGAGGAATTCCAGCATGGGGTTATTGTCCACAAAGTTATAGAGCCATTCATCGCCCATGCACATGCAAGCCACCATTTTGCCTGGGTGCAACGTCTTCTTCCGGTTGGTAATCACCCCGGCCTCAGCCAGCTCGGCAATGCCGGTGGTGAAGAACTCGGTATGAATCCCCAGGTCTTTCTTGTCCCGGAGAAAGGCCAGGGCCGCATTGGGCACAGTACCGTAGCCGACTTCAATGGTGTCTCCATCTCTAATCAACTGGCTCAGATGACGCCCAATCCGCTGGGTAATGATATCCGGCTCCTTGGTCACCACGGTAATCAAGGGGTGATTGCCCTTGACCAGGAAATCGATCTGATCCACGTGGAGGAAGCTGTCCCCCAGGGTACGCGGCATATTGGGATTCACTTCGGCCACGATTATCTTGGCGCTTTCTGCCGCCGCTTTAGACACGTCCACTGAAATGCCCAGAGAGCAAAATCCATGACGGTCCGGTGGCGAAACCTGAATCAGCGCCATGTCAAGTCGAATAATGCCTTGCTTAAATAGGGCCGGCACATCGGATGACCTGACCGGAATGTAGTCAGCCCGTCCTTCGGCCACCGCCTCTCGAGCCTGGGGTCCGATAAAGAAGGTCTTCAGCCGCAGGCACTCTACATATTCTTTTCGGGCATATGGGGAATCGCCTAAGTTGGCGACATGATAGACGCAGGTATCCACCAGATCACGGCCAATTTTTTCCAAATGGTTAGTCAGGATCTGAGGTTCTGCGCAGCCGGTATGAATGAATAAGTTATCTCCGTTCTTGATTTTTCTTAAAGCATCCTCTGCGGTGGCCACCTTATCCGCATACCTTGTTTCCCAATTCATATTTTATACCCTAGTCTCCTATCACGTTGGCCGGCTACTGATCGCAAGTTCAACTGATTAGTGCAATTGATCCGCTGGTTGCCTCCGACACGTAACTTAACATTCACAACATGTAACTAATCCACGGCCAAGACTCTTCAATACAAACCGCCCCCCCGGTCTTTCCTGCGGAACACAACCAAACCCAGCAGGATGCCGGCCAAGGCCACCCCTCCGACGGAAACCAGCCAATGAAGTTGGCTATCGAGATCGATCTTTTCCTTTTGACTGAGCATAGCGCCCAACTCCGTCTCTTGATGCTTAACGACGTTGTCGATTTCTTTTTGTTGCCGACTTAACTTGGAGTAGCTAGACCTTACTTGCTCCATTTTTTGGATGCCCTGGTTCAAGGTTTCCAACTCTTTTCTCTGATCCTGGATATCTTTTTCTAACTTAGATATATTATTAGTTAGTTTTGTATTTTCTTGCTTCATGACATTTACTTCGTTAGTCAGATTAACGTTTCGATCCTTAACGCTTTTGTAACGATAGATCTTAGGCAGGTCTGGGCTCAGAAACTTTTTTAGGATCCAACCTTGTTGGTCTTCTCTGGGTCCATACTTCACCTTAGCCCAATTTCCATCTTCCTCTAATGACTCCACCTCTTGATAAGACTTAAGATAACCAACAATTTTGGCATCGGTGCCTGTCCCAGTCCTGACCGCCACCTCGAAATCGTCAATAACATAAGTCGGACCGGCCAGCACCGGGAGCGGGGCCAGCAGCACGATAACCCATATAAATATTAGCATATTACCCATTTCGTCCTCACTTAGGGGATGGTTCAGGCCGTTCTTCACATGAAATACTCTCACATAAACGGCCAATCGTTAGGCCGGTTTTCGCCGACAACATTGAGGCCGCGTGGCCGCCTCATTATTAACCTTAACAGACTAGTGCCTAAAAGGTCAACAGGTCATCGTTTTAATGTTGACCCAATGGTCATTTTTTGTTAGGAAAAGTAGTAACCAGCACCATCCGGCAGCATGGCAAAGCTTGATCCCGCCACGAACGGCCGGCGCGGTCGGGCCATCCCACGGGTCGACTTGGCTAACAGACTAAAACCATTAATAGCTTTGAGGCAAAACATGGACCGAATCTCTTCTTTGATCAACCAAATGCGTGAGCTGGATTGGGTGACAGCCATCCAAAACCCCTATGTGATCGCTGCAATAGTGGTCCTTTTGGCCTTGTCCATCTGGCGCAAAGCTTATGCCGCCGCAGCCCTCATCGTAGTGACAGTCGCTTTTATTCCGCTGACTTATTATACGCTCCCTAAGGGGGAAGAAGAGCTCGATGTAGCCAAGGTGGCCATCTTTGCCGGCTGCTCGACAATCTTGGGCGGCATCTTAATCTATTTTGGGTTCGTCAAAGGCAAATGAGCCGGCCTCCTCCCGAGGACGAGGAATTCAGAACCACCAAGACGTTCCCAAGGTAAAACGCAATATGCTTAGGCCTGGAATAACCCAGGTCAGACATAGACATTTTGGTAGGCGGTCAGATGTCGGCTTTCCTCTAAAACAGAATGTTAATATTATATATCACAGCAGAGACCGGGGCTGGAACGACTAACTTGCAGTTGCCACTCCCTTTGCTGAACTCTGCTCGCTTACTATGATTTGTTATAGAAGTCAAAAGGAGGCTCCTATGGCCGACCAATCCCCCCCATCCGGCGATTCCGGACAAGCCAAAGTATATGTGGAATCCAAGGAAATGAAGATCGGAACCGGTGTCACGGCCCGAATTCAAAAATCGGAAACATTTTACCAACTGATGGGAACTGAAGATGATGTCGTCGTCTTAAGTCTTCTGATAAAAGACATGCCATCCAAAATCATCGAAAAGGTGCCCGTAGACGAATTCGAGAAACGATTTACTCGTGTGGAAAATTATTTTAAGGAAAAAGCCAAAGAGATAAATGTAAATTTGAGCCGCCATTTATCCGTCGGGGAGCAACATTTAGAAAAGCAAGAATATTACAGCGCCGAATTCGAGTTTGACAGCGCCCTCAAGATGGACCAAAGGAATCTGCGGGCTAATTTGGGCAAGAGTCAGACTCGGGCCGCCTTGGGCGATGAACAGGGCGCGGTTGATATCCTAAAAAAAATGGCGGACAATGAAGACCTGTACCAAATAGAGAACAAACACGTATTTAACAAATACGGCATGCAACTCCGGAATCACAAACTGTATGATGATTCTGTTCAGAGCTATGTCAAAGCCCTCAAATGCGATTCGGGTGACGAGCACCTGTACTATAACCTGGCCCGTGCCCTATATGAGAAGGGTGATCAAGAAAAGGCTTGCCGCGTATTAAAAAACGCCATCAGATTGAACCCCGACTTCAAAGATGGTGAAA